>JAYWAU010000310.1:0-11494 GCA_043782265.1 Ferruginibacter sp.
TATGGATTTCTTTACAGTCCTGCTGGTTTCAATCCTGTAAATCCACTGACAAATGTTTTGGTTGGAGATGACGATTCCGGCCCTGGTGTTAATTTTGCCATTACCTATAATTTCCCGGCAGCGGGCACTTATTATCTAGTTGTTACTACACTCAAACCAGGTAGTTTTGGTACTTACGCAATTTCTACCATTGAAGGTGGACCATTGCCTGTTCGCCTTATTTCTTTTAATGCTGAAAAATTAAATGGTGGTAAAAATCAATTAAAATGGGTAAGTGGAGAAGAAATCAATGTCGCTCAATACCAGGTTCAACATAGCAATGACGGTAATAAATTTACTGATATTGCTGGAGCCGTTATAAGAGCAACGAATTCAGCTGCCTCCTATAGTTTTACCGACAATGCTCCTTTCAGAAAATTTAATTATTATCGTTTAAAGATTATTGATAAATCCGGTTTGTTAACGAACGGTAAAGTTGCTGTAGTAAACAATGGTAACGGTATATCTTCAGGCTATATTACCATATTCCCAAATCCTGCTGGTAATTTCCTTAATGTTCAAACAAAAGCTGGACAAAAAGGGAAAGCAGTTGTATCTATTACTTCAGCAGAAGGCCAAACTGTTTACAAATCAGATTATACTATTGCTAATGAAAGCATAGTAAATCTTGATGTTAAAAACCTGGCAGCTGGAAATTATTTTGTACGCATTAGTACTGCTGATGGAGAAACAACCAACTTGCCATTTATTAAACACTAAATACAATTAACTATTAATAAAAAAGGATACAACATGTTGTATCCTTTTTTATTAATAAATCTGCCTGAAGCATTTATAAATTTTGTTTAAATCCCCTGATCCAATTTACATTTTGATTTAGTTATTTCTTATTAAAATATGGCTCTTATAGTTGCCCTTCCTATATGTACAACTCTTGCTGTGCCTGGCTTTCTTCCGTCATATTGAACACTCATTTCTATATTTCCTGCCAGCCGTTTTGTGTATTCCAAATTCCATAAATAATTCTTTCCAGGCAATAATCCTTCCAGCATAATATAACCTACAGTTGAATTTGGAGAGGCTGCAGGATCAGCAGCCGAAAAATTAATAGCGTTGTAAGCGAACTTTCCGTTTATTGTACTACTCGAGAGTACATTGTATTTTATATCTGTACTGATAGAATTATTGGTAAGTTTTTCTAAAAACCCAATGGTATTTTTTTTATCGCTATAGCTGTAAGCCGCAGTAATCCTTAAATTAGTGCCATGAGTATAGCTGATAGATGGCTCAGCAGCTTTTTGAAGAACACTATAATTTCTATTGCTAAATTTGGGCGTAGTTAATTCGTTAATTACAGAACGCAGTGAAAGATTTGCTGTAATCTTCCTGTTAAAATTAAAGCGGGCTTTGTAGTTAATATTCCGCAGTTTTCTGCTTTCTACACCATATGTTAGTAATGATTTACCACTACTTAAACTATGCGTAATATCCATCCCCCATTTACTACTGGTGCGGTTAAAGAAAAATGAGTTAGACAAAAATGAATTGAGTGTTAACAGTGTTGTATCTACTAATTTTTTAGTAAAAGGATTAAATTGAAATTTACCTGTTGAAATATCTTTCTTATTTATCTGTAAAGAAGAAGAGGTACTTATTTTGCTTAAAAATTTCCTAAACCCTTTGGCTGTAGCCAATTTTATTACTGCACGGGGATTAATATCGAAGCTATAATTGAATGTAACATAGTTTGCTTTTACATACTGATTGGTTGGTGTATTTACTCTTATATATTTTCTTTGATCAGGAAATAAAGCAATTTCAAATTCATTTAATTCTGCAATTCCATTATTGTTATAATCATTCCAGGTATACTCTCCCTGGCCTGCCGGCACTTCTACAAAAGTAAATTCTCTTTTTTGTTCCTGTCCTGCACCCACTTCGTACAATATATTTCCGGTTACCAGACCTTTCCATTCATTCACAAAATACTCTGCTCTTCCCAACAGGCTTTCATCCGGCTTTTGCCTGGTAAGCAATTCATTTACCACCCGAAGTTTGCGGTAGGTAAGATTGAATTTAAACTGGTGATGCTCGTTGCTGAGTAAACTGGTATAAACATTTACATTGTTGCTTTTATCTGCAACAGCCAGCTTATTTGCTATGGGGTATAAATCATTGCGGGTGAAGTAGCTTGCCCCCCATTTATTTAATTTACTCTCATCAGATTTAAGGTATACCTGCCAAACGTTAAATGCAAAACTTAATGAAGACAAAGTATCATACAGTTTGTTATTGATAGTATTATGTTCGCCAGAATAACTTGTACCTACCTGTAGATTATGGTATTTTTTTAACAGCTTGTTTACGTCAATGGAAGGCCGCAGGTACGTAATTTTTTGTTGTGGGGTATTGCTGTTAGTAAGGCTTACCTGATCTGTAATCTTCCAACCACTAATAATGGAATAATGATTGAATACCTGTTTAATACCATTGTATTTATCACTCCTGTTATAATTGGTAATTTCATATTTAACCTGGTTAGCATTGCTATCTTTTAGTTGAAATGCAGCATTCATGAGAGTTTCATCCGCAGGTAACATATCATACGGAATACTCCAGTCTCTGTTAAACTCAACATTTCGTAACCGCTCCAATGGCGTAAAGCGGCTTTGCACGTATTCATAACCAAGGTTGGTTTGCAGTACTAAAGTTTTTTTAAAAAGATGTACTTTTTTATTATCCTGTATTAACTGAACTTTAGCAGCTACTCCATTATCATTTTGTTTATCCTTGCTGCTAAAAAGATTGATATCATATTTACTGGCGGCAAATTCCGTTTTGATTCTAGTTGTTGCATTCACAAAATATTCTGCCCCAACAGTAACGAGTTGTCTCTTTTTGGGTGTTACTAATAAAATTACCGGTGCCCATTCGCCTTGCTTAATATTATTGACATCCGGAGATACCCATTTAAAAACCTTACCATTGGTAGCTGTATACAATTGAATATAATTACCCTTGCCAGGGCCTAAGTAAGTAAATGCTACATTATAAAGCAATTGGTTATTGGCAGTATCATATACAAAAATTGAATCGTGTTGAGTATTATTAAAAACTGAATCTATTTTTTTGTATAAAATTTTACCTGTTGCAAATGTATCTCTTTCCGCACCGGTATAAAATGCAGTATCAATACGATCTCCCACGTCTGCCAAAAATTGTTTTTGATTAACATCCAGTGTTTGGTTGATGGAAGAATTTTTGGCATCCTGATTACTAAATGCCCCAATGCTTAATAACAGTTTATTACTAAAATTCACTTCGTCATTTACATAAATATTTGAATTCAAAAAATTACGATCTGCATATTCAAACTCTGCCTGAATTCTTTTGTCTTTGGTGATCATCCGTTTTGGTGTAAAAGTCAGTTCTGCAGTATTGTAATTGATTATATAATCCTGGTCTTCGCCTCTTATAAGTAATTCTCCATCCATAAAAATTCTTTCCGTACCCGCCAAAATTGTAAAATATAATTCGTTGTTGGCACCTTGCAGGCGATAAGGTCCCTGGTTGCCTTCCAAAGGCGTTAACACATTGCGGTTAAATTTTCCTTTTGCAACCGAACCACTTAACAATAAAGAGTTATTTATTTTTTTACCAAGTTTATTGTCTGTAATAAACGACATACCCTGTAACCGTTTGTAAAAATTTAGAAAATAATTTTTACTTTGGCGGATATCAATATCACCAAAATTAATCTGCCAGTTTTTCTTTTTTACCTGCAAAAATATTTTATCGAAGTCCCTTAAATCCTGCGTATTGCCATCAGGCTGTATAGGAATATTATTGTCTGTTACTGCTGCCGTTAACTCTAAACTATCTCCAATAAAACCATTGATTTGTAAATTCAAACTGCTATTTAATACAGCATCCTGACTATTACCAAACGAAATACCTCTCCCAAAACTACCGTTGTAATTAATGTTACCGAAATCAAAAAGCGTTGTATTTTGTTTATTGAAATTTTTATAAATATAAGGGCGCTCGCTGATGAAATTATTACGGATACTGTCAAAATTAAAATGCTGCGAAACTGCATTTAACTTAGAAGAATAAACACGGTAACTTATTTCTACGCTATCTGATGTAGGTTTTTGTATCCAGGTCAAACGGGCATTGATAGCATCAACAATATATTGAGAGGGTAATACATTGTTTATTTTAAATGTTTGAGGAACGATGCTAAGAGTATCTAACCTAACATCTCTATCGAGTGTACCTATTTTTTTAGTTCGAAGGTTAGAAGCTGGAGATAGATTTTTTTGCGCCTGGGATAATTGCACAGTCATTAATAAAATCAACAGCAAATGTATCCTTCTCAATTTCAAATCAGCTTTTATATTGAATGCTTAAAGTTAGTATTTATTGTGTAACCCTTTTTAAAACCTGCTTTTTTAAAATTGATAGTACAACAATAGAAGCCAATGCCAACCGGTATACTTTAGCCTGGGGCAATGCCGTCAAAACCCATAAAGAAAAAATGAAGTTGCAACTCTATGAGTTGTGGAAGTATGGTCAAAGCGTTACTGCCAGTGAACTGGATGACTTAGACCCCGGGTGCTTTGATAAAATACATAAAGAAAAAAGCAGCGAAGACGATTGTAAAAATAGATACAGTATTAGCAGGTAAGCATGTGATTTTAAGATATACCGGGTTACAGAATCGCCTAAAAAATTAAATCCTGCAAAAACTCTATCAGAAAAAGATTATAAAAAGCCGCCTCATTTATTTGTGAGACGGCTTCTTTTTATATAATTTTAAAATGCTGCTATTTCTTCATGTACATTACTTCTTTTACCAGCTTCACTGTTCTGGCGATATCCGGTAAATACAAGGCTACTAAATTGGGCGCATAGTGCATTGGCGCATCAACAGAAGTAATTCTGCGGATGGGAGCATCAAGATAATCAAAACCTTCTTTTTGTATGCGGTAAGTAATTTCTGAGGATATAGAAGCAAATGGCCATTGCTCTTCCACGATTACAAGGCGGTTGGTCTTTTTTACACTTTCCAAAATAGTAAACCAATCCATTGGACGTATGGTTGCTAAATCGATCACCTCAGCTTCAATACCTTCCTTAGCCAATTCTTCAGCAGCTCCTAATGCTACCTTCATCATTTTATTAAAGGATACAATTGTTACATCTTTACCCGCTCTTTTTATAAATGCTTTACCGATAGGTAATAAGTATTCTTCTTCGGGTACATCGCCTTTTTCGCCATACATTACTTCACTTTCCATAAACATAACAGGATCATCATCACGTATAGCACTTTTTAATAAGCCCTTTGCATCATATGGATTGCTTACTGAAATAACTTTTAAGCCGGGGATATTGGCATACATTGATTCAAAAGCGGTGCTGTGTTGTGCGCCTAACTGACCTGCACTACCATTAGGTCCACGAAAAACTATCGGGCATCCAACTTGTCCGCCGCTCATAGCCAACATTTTAGAAGCCGTATTTAAAATTTGATCTAAAGGCAATACTGCAAAATTCCATGTCATAAATTCAACTATTGGCCTTAATCCGTTTTGAGCAGCACCTACAGCAATGCCTGCAAAACCAAGCTCTGCGATAGGCGTATCAATTATTCTTTTTTCTCCAAATTCATCCAGCATACCCTGGCTAACTTTGTAGGCACCATTGTATTCCGCTACTTCTTCTCCCATTAAAAATACCCTTTCATCACGTCTCATTTCCTCTTGCATAGCTTCCCTAAGGGCTTCTCTAAAAGCAATTTGTCGCATGTATTTTATTTATTTATTGTATGAGTTTACTTATTTGAGTGGCAAATTTATCTTATAACAGTCAAAGCAACAAATTGAGTTCTTTTTAAGGTTTTAACTTCACTCTCCTTTTTGCAAATTGAGTTATAACAATTTTAAATTATTAAATTATCAATTAGGTTTATACCTTGCGGTCTGTAAAAGGATATATTTCAAACAAAGTAATTGTCTTCCGATACATACAAAAAATTTAAAGAGCCCTGGTTTTAAATGCTTCTTTTAATTGCGGTATGGTATAAAAAAATGAAGTGATGTAATGATATTTTTCTATTCTAAAAGCGTATATACCTTCGGGTTGTTTAAGGAAAAGCAAAAAAATAAAAAAATATTTGCTAAAAAATTGTTAACACAAAAATAATTTCTATCTTACAAGTGAATAAAAAAGCCCGCTTTAACATCTTGAAAAACATCACAAAGCCTTTTGTAAAATAACAAAAGGCTTTGTGGTTTAAATAAGTTGCTGGTTTTAAGTTGTTACTCCTTAATTTATATTTTCAATTACCATTGCAGAGGCACCGCCACCACCATTACAAATACCTGCTGCACCATATTTAGCATTGTGTTGTTTTAACACATTGATGAGGGTAACAATAATTCTTGCCCCGCTACATCCAAGTGGGTGACCAATAGAAACTGCACCACCATTAACGTTTACTGTTGCAGGATCTAATTTCATCCGTTTGCTGTTTTCTATACCAACTACACTAAATGCTTCATTGAGTTCCCAAAAATGAATGTCTTTCATTTGTAAGCCTGCTTTTAAAACCGCTTGCGGAACTGCAATAGATGGGGTTGTGGTAAACCATTCCGGAGCCTGCTCGGCATCGGCATATGATAATATTTTGGCAATGGGTTTTAAACCAAGTTCTGCAGCTTTTTCTTTACTCATTAGTACCAGCGCTGCCGCACCATCATTCATGGTAGAAGCATTGGCAGCAGTTACAGTACCATCTTTTATAAAAGCCCCTTTTAATTCGGGTATCTTTTCAAACTTTACATTAAAAGGTTCTTCATCTTTGGCAAACAAAACCGGCTCGCCTTTTTTTTGAGGGATGGCAACAGGCACAATTTCATTATCAAACCTTCCTTCATTAACTGCAGCCTGAGAACGTTTATAACTTTCAATTGCAAAGGCATCCTGATCTGCCCGACTGATGCCGCAGGTACTGGCACATAACTCAGCAGCATTGCCCATCGCCTTGCCATCATACACATCTGTTAAACCATCTTTAACCAGGCCATCAATAAAACCAACATTACCATATTTATTTCCCCAACGTATGGCATCGGCATAAAAAGGCACGTTGCTCATACTTTCCATACCGCCCGCTACCACAATATCTGCATCGCCTAGCATAATACTTTGTGCTGCTTGTGCAATGGCCTTCATGCCGCTGGCACATACTTTATTAATGGTAGTACAATTTACTTCGTTGGGCAAACCGGCAAATTTTGAAGCCTGTCTTGCAGGTGCCTGCCCCAGGTTGGCTTGTATTACACATCCCATTAAAACATCATTCACCAATGTTGGTGCAATACCCGCTTTTTCAATGGCACCTTTAATAGCAATAGCTCCTAACTGTGTGGCGGTAAAACCCTTTAGGGATCCTCCAAAACTACCTATTGCCGTGCGTACTGCAGCTATAATATATACTTCTTTCATCTGGATTGACCGTTTATCAGGTAAAGGTAACATTTATCGAATTAGACTCACCGGAAGGTACATTTAAAATGAATTGCTTGTAACGTACTTTACCTTTATATAACAATCTAATCAATTACAAAAACAATAGTTCAGACTATTTTACTGACCTTTACTACACAAAACTATTTATGCATTTATACAAATTAAATCCGTTGTTGTTTTTTTGCTTCTGCCTGTTGTTAGCTTCCTGTGACTCTTCAAAGAAAGCAATACTGACTCCAAAACCCGATGCTATTGCATCGCTACATTTTTTAGGTGAGCAGGATATCCCTTATAATTTATTGTATAACAACACCACCGTTGGAGGTTTATCAGGCATTGATTATGATTCTACCCATGGTACTTATTATCTAATCAGCGATGATAGAAGCGCATTCAATCCGGCCAGGTTTTATACTGCCCGTATTTCTTTTACACAAAATGGTATTGACAGTTTCTATTTTACCGATGTGCAAAATATGTTGCAATCGACTGGGAATGTGTATCCCAATACTAAACAGGATCCATACCATACACCAGACCCTGAAGCCATGCGTTATAACCCTGTAAGTAAACAATTGGTATGGAGCAGCGAAGGAGAAAGAATTGTAAAAGATAAGGATACAGTACTGGAAAATCCTTCGGTTATTACGATTGCAGCTGATGGCAAATACATTGATAGCTTTAGGCTGCCCGCAAATCTTGTTATGCAATCAACAGAAAAAGGACCCAGGCAAAATGGCGTATTGGAAGGACTTAGTTTTGCAGATAATTATTCCACCCTTTTTGTAAATGTTGAAGAGCCTTTGTATGAAGACGGGCCAAGAGCGGATTTGGTTGATAACAATGCCTACATAAGAATATTAAAATTTGATGTGGCCACAAAAACAAATACGGCACAGTATGCTTATAAATTAGACCCGGTAGCTTACCCTGCTAATCCATCTACTGGTTTTAAAATAAATGGTGTACCAGATATATTGTCTATAGGAAATAATAAACTGCTGGTGATTGAACGGTCGTTTAGTACCGGAAGATTACCCTGCACAATAAAAATTTTTATTGCTGATTTAAATGGGGTTACTGATGTTACCAATATACCACTGATGAACTCCACCCAGTTTGTGCCAGTTTCAAAAAAGCTCTTGCTAAATATGGATGACCTCGGCATTTACATAGATAATATTGAAGGAGTAACTTTTGGTCCTACCCTACCCAATGGCCACAAAACACTGTTATTTATTGCAGATAATAATTTTACGCAAATTGAAAAAACACAATTGCTATTATTTGAGGTTATAGAATAAAATACAAATGTCTAATGCCTGATTTATTTCAACCTGTTAGATGTTGTAATTCAATTTGACATATTCTAATTCATAACTCATAACTCATTAAATGATCACCTGTTTCGATGCAAGCCTTACCCAATTATCTATACATTATACCGGCAACAAATTATTAGATGAGTCGTATCGGTTATCGGATAAGCCTTTCGCAATAGCCGATGAAACATTGAGCAAATTGTTAATGCTGTATTTTTTAACGCCGTTTGAAAAAGTGAATGAGATTTACCGCCTGTCGCATCCTTCGGGTAATTTGGGTTTGAATGAACTGTATCATTTTTCCAGTTCCATTTTTGAAAAGCCCGAAAGTTTTCATGAAAATTCTGTTCAGATCACCAAGCATTTGTTGGATGTTTCCGGACATCCAAAAATAAAATCAGGCGAGTTGTATGTGGTTTATTTTGACGACCTGCAGATCGAAGGTGAACTGTATAAGGCCATCGGTATCTTCAAATCAGAAACCAAGGAAGCCTATTTAAAAGTAAAATCCGATACAGATGGATTTAGCCTGAATTATGAAGAGCGGGCCATCAACATAAAAAAGCTGGACAAAGGCTGCCTGATTTTTAATACCGAAAAAGAAGAGGGTTATAAAGTTGCCGTGGTTGACCAAACAAACAGCAGCGAGGCTGCTTACTGGATAGATGATTTTTTAAAACTCAGCATCCGCAACGACAGTTATAACCAAACCAACAATACCTTAAGCATCTACAAAAAATTTATCACCACGCAGGTAGATGAAGAATTCAGTGTTAGTAAAACGGATAAAATAGACCTGCTGAACCGCTCCATAAAATATTTTAAAGAGAAGGAGCAGTTTAACATGGAGGAATTTAGCCATGAAGTGATCGGTTATGAAGAAGGCATTGCATCTTTTAAAAAATACAAGCAAAGTTTCGAGCAGGAATTTGATACCGCCATACCCGACAATTTTGCCATTAACAATGCGGCTGTAAAAAAACAAGCCCGTGTTTATAAAAGTATTTTAAAGCTGGATAAAAATTTTCACATCTATATTCATGGCAACAAAGACCTTATTGAAAAAGGTTTTGATGACGCAAAGAACATGAATTTTTACAAGGTTTATTTTAGGGATGAGCAGTAATTTTAAAGTTAACATCCCTTATAAAAGATGTAAACTTCAGTACACACTACCCATTGTACAAATTCTTATTTAAAAAATCATTCCTGAACTTACCATTGGGATCGTACTTTTTTACCAGCTCTTTAAAATCTGCCAGTTTTTCTATTCTAGATTGTAATACTGATGGAGCCATGGTAAACAGTTTTGCCCAATGTGGACGGGCATTAAATGGTGCCAGTTGTGCTTCTACCAATGGCAATAAATTCATTACCGTATCCACCTCCTGTTTCCAGGTAGTATGCAATGCTACGCAGGTCTTCTTGTAACACGGGCTCATCCAAAGGTTATCTTCCCGGATGGTTCTTATTTCAGAAATAAATAAATGTGGAGTTATTTTTTCGTGCAATTGTTCCATCGCTATCATGGCTTCATAAGCATGTTCGATGGGCACAAAATATTCTGCCTGTAATTCTTTACCGGCACTTGGCTTAAAACCCATTTTAAAATGTGGCATTCTTTCAAACCATGGGCCGCTGACACCCATTTGTTCAGTACAATTTTCTGCAGAAAGATCTTCAATGGGATGCAGGTTTTTGGTGGCTAGTTTTGCACCAAATAATTCCGGTGCAGCAGCAGTATCACCAGCGGCCACTTTACTTTTTACCCATACTTCATTCACATTTTTATTCTTCCAGTCAGTAAAAAGACTTACACTATAGCCGCTTGACATAATGGTGTCAAAATTCTTTTCCAGTTCCGCCATTGGCAAATTGCGATAAACATATTGCTTCATATCAAAGGTGGGCTGTAGGTCTACTGTAAGTTTTGTTACAACTCCCAATGCACCAAGCCCAACTACTGCACCCTGAAATACTTCACCATCTTTCTTTGATAAATTCACCAATTCTCCTGCGGCATTCACAAACTCAATGGCAGCAATGCCTGTTGATAAATTTCCATTGTGTACGCCGGAGCCATGCGTACCTGTTGCGCAGGAACCTGCAACTGTAATGTGCGGTAACGAAGCCAGGTTGTGCAGTGCATACCCGTTTTGATGCAGGTAGGGAGCAAGCTCACCATACTTCATACCGGCTTCTATTGTAACGGTGTTGGCTGCTTTATCCAGCGAAACCACTTTATTCATCTCTTTTAAAGAAACCTGGTTTTCGGTACTGTCTGCTATTTTGTTAAATGAATGACGTGAACCCAGTGCTGTGAGTTTATTACATTTATTCACAGTTTCCTGTACCTGCTCCAAAGTTTTTGGATAATGAACATTTCCTGTGCTGTACTCCAAATTACCTGCCCAATTTTGTAAATGTTCTTTGTTGGCTGCCGGGCTGCAAGCACCCAGTTGAGAAAGTGCAGCGCCGCCTGCTAATGCCGATGATGTTTTCAAAAATGTTCTTTTAGTCATGTGAAATAATTTACAGGCAATCGTTGAAAAAATGAAATTTATTAAAAAACCAGTTGTTGAAAGTAGGTAAAATTTTAGAATTATATATCCTCTATAAATCGTAAAAGCCAT
>JAYWAU010000311.1:0-4165 GCA_043782265.1 Ferruginibacter sp.
TGTAGAAAAATTCGCAGGCATCAGTGGTTCTATAGAAGGATTGGCCCATTTACCGGACGGACAGTTTTTGCCGCCGATGGATTTAAATATTGTAGAAAAAGATGTAGCTGCAAGAATAAAACAACAATTTAAAAACCGTCACATGATTATTGGCCGTGTGGCTAACTTGACGGCACCTTTGCAGGCAAGAACAAAATGCCAGTATAGAAACCGCTGTTGGGAAGGTTGCCCTTTTGGAGGCTATTTCAGTACGCAATCATCTACCTTACCTGCGGCAACAGCCACAGGTAATTTAACAGTACGGCCCTTTTCTATCGTTACCAAAATAATTTATGATAAAGATATAAAAAAGGCAAAAGGGGTAGAAGTACTGGATGCAGAAACGAACAAGACCTATGAATTTTTTAGCAAGATTGTTTTTCTAAACGCTTCTGCTTTAAACAGTGCATGGGTTTTGATGAACTCAGCAACAGATGTGTGGGCTGATGGATTAGGTAGCAGTAGCGGAGAGTTAGGCCACAATATTATGGATCACCATTACAACCTGGGAGCTTCCGGAACAGTGGAAGGTTATGAAAACGATACCACTTTTGGCCGCAGGGCTAATGGATTTTACATCACCCGGTTTGCCAACTTATATGGCGATAAAAGAGATTACCTGCGTGGCTTTGGTTACCAGGGAAGCGCATCACGACAGGGCTGGAGCAGGGAAATTGCAGAACTGAATATTGGTGGCAATTTTAAGGAAGCACTTACTGAACCCGGCTCCTGGACGATCGGTGCTACCGGCTTTGGAGAAATTCTTCCTTATCACGAAAATAAAATTACGCTGGATAAGGCTGTGAAAGATAAATGGGGGCTGCCGGTACTTTCCATGGATGCAGAGATAAAAGAGAATGAAATGAAAATGAGGAAGGATATTAAGACCGACCTGGTGGCCATGTTTGAAGCATCCGGTATAAAAAATATTAGTACCTATGATACCGGGCATGCCATGGGACACGGCATACATGAAATGGGTACTGCCAGAATGGGAAAAGATTCCAAAACATCTGTACTCAATAGCAACAACCAGGTATGGGATTGTAAAAATGTTTTTGTAACGGACGGAGCCTGCATGACATCATCGGCTTGTCAGAATCCTTCATTAACTTACATGGCATTAACAGCCAGGGCTTGTGATTTTGCAGTAACTGAATTAAAAAAAGGCAATTTATAATAATCATATAAAAACTATCAATATGGAAAGAAGAGAACTATTAAAAATGATTGCAGCCCTTACAGGGGGTGCTTTCATTGGCGGTGAATTGCTCACCAGTTGTAAAACTAGTCCGGCAATTGGAGGCCCAGTATTTGGTGAAGCAGATACTGCATTTTTAGATGAAGTAGCCGAAACTATTTTACCAGCTACCAAAACACCTGGAGCCAAAGCAGCAAAAGTTGGCCAGTTTATGGTGGTAATGGTAAATGATACTTATGAAGATAAGGATCAAAAAATATTCCACGAAGGCATCGGTAAATTAGATGAAGCCAGCAAAAAAGCAAACGGCAAATCTTTCTTAGAGTCAACTCCCGAACAAAGAACCGCCTTACTGACAGCTTTGGATAAAGAAGCAAAAGATTATCAAAAGGGGAAGAAGCCAGAAGATCCGAATCATTATTTTACTATGATGAAACAATTAACCTTATTTGGTTTCTTTACTTCAAAAGAAGGTGCTACACAAGCGCTGCGTTACATAGCCGTTCCAGGAAAATACGATGGTGCTTATCCATATAAAAAAGGGGATAAAGCTTGGGCAACCTAGTATTTATTTGTTTGAAAAGGTTATATTTATTCAAAGCAAGCTAAGGCCATTAGTTGTTGGTACTTGGTTATGTTCCGGAATTTGTAAAAATGTTATGAAAAGAATTACATCATTAATACTCTTGTTATATTTTACGCCATTATTAATGATGTCACAAACAGTAATACCTTTATATAAAGGCGATATTCCAAATAGTAAGCCAGCTAAAGACGATGAAAAATCGGAGCAGTCAAACGGTATACTTATTATTAGTAAAGTATCAAAACCTACGTTAAGTATTTTTCTTCCTCCAAAAGAAAAAGCAACAGGAACCGCAGTGGTTATTTACCCTGGTGGGGGTTATTGGATTGTTGCTGCCGGTCATGAAGGAACCGACATTGCAAAAAGATTCAACGAAATGGGCGTGGCTGCTTTTGTGGTAAGGTATCGTATTCCAAATAGCGAAACAATGATCAATCCTGAGATTGGCCCTCTGCAGGATGCACAACAAGCCATAAAAATAGTAAGGCAAGCAGCTAAAGAATATAACATTGATCCAAACAAAATTGGGATTATGGGATTTTCAGCCGGCGGCCATTTGGCTTCCACAGCCGGAACACATTTTGATAAAGCCGTTATTTCCAATACAAACAATACCAGCCTTCGACCCGATTTTATGGTGTTGATTTATCCGGTAATTAGTTTTACAGACAGCCTTACACACATGGGTTCCAGGGATAATTTAATTGGTAAAAATCCATCTGCTGAAAAGATAAAAGAATACTCGAACGAATTACAGGTGAACAGCAAAACTCCGCCCACTTTTCTTGTCCATGCCAGCGATGATGATGGCGTTAAGCCGCAGAATAGTATTGCATTTTACCTGGCGTTAATAAAAAATCATGTCCCTGCTGAATTGCATTTGTATGAAAGTGGTGGTCATGGGTTTGGGTTAAATTTAAAAAATACCAATGAGCAGTGGATGGACCGGTGTAAAAACTGGATGGAAAACCATGGCTGGCTGAAACGATAATTTTTTTACTGCAATGTTTCAAAACAAAATATAAAATAATTGTTTTGAAAAAATATCTAATTAATCTTTTTACAATTTAAAATATCCGTCATGGTTACACGTAGAAAATTTTTGCAGCAAAGTTCAGTACTTGCAGCTACCTTAATGGTTAATAAAACAGATTTATTTAAGATGCATAAAGATCTTGGATTGCAACTTTATACTGTAAGGAATGAAATAAAAGACCTTAAAAATACACTTCAACAAATTTCTGCCGCAGGGTATACCAACCTGGAATTATATGGCTACAATAACCGTATGTTTTTTGGTAACACGGTAACACAATTTGCAGAAATGCTAAAACAGCATAATCTTAAAACGGTGAGCGGTCATTACGGTCTTTCAGATATGTTGCATGCTCCGGACTATAACTGGGATACATGGAAATATTTGCTGGAAGATGCTACCATATTAGACCATAAATATGTAACCATTCCTTATCTGGATGATAAACACAGAACCGGGGATGATTTTAAAAGAGTTGCAGAAAGATTGCAGAAAGGCGGCGAATTAAGTAAAGCAGCGGGTATCATTACAGCCTATCACAATCATGATTTTGAATTTGAAAAAGAAGGCGATATTACCAAGTATGAAATATTGTTAAATAACACAGATCCTACATTTGTAAAATTTGAAATGGATTTGTATTGGGTAGTTGCCGCAGGTCAAAATCCGGTAGGCTGGTTTAAAAAATATCCGGGCCGTTTCCCGATGTGGCATATAAAAGATATGGAAGCTGCTACAGCAGCAGCACCTAAAGGACAAACCTGCGAGGTAGGCAAAGGTATTATTGACTGGAAGACAATTTTTGCATCGCAAAAATTAGCCGGGCTTGATTATGCTTTTGTTGAGCAGGAGCAATACAGAAGCCCTGTTTTTGAGTGTATTAAAACAAGTGCCGATTATATGAAAAAAAAATTATTGAAATAAAAGGCTGATTTTTTTTGAAAATGGTTGTTTGGTTGAATACTATGCAACCATTTTTTGTTGGCGTAACTTTGGAAAAAACAGTATTGCAATATGCTGTAATGCAATAAATTCATCAGGATAATATCGTTTATATTTACAAGGTATTTTTTCTTATATAACCAGCGGCTGCTTTAATTAATGCTTAAAAATATACTCAAACTATCCTGGCTTTTTACCATAGTATTATCCTGTTTTTCATTACAATTGTATGCCCAGCATTCATCAAAACAAATATCCCTAAACCAGGTAGGGTTTTATACCAATGCTTCAAAAATTGCTATTATTATTAATGCAACAGAAGCCACCCAATTTTATCTGCTATCCGTCAATAAAAAAGATA
>JAYWAU010000312.1:0-4164 GCA_043782265.1 Ferruginibacter sp.
CTTTCTTCACAGCGTTATGTTAATTAACCCGGTTGGATGGCGGAAAACTTTTGCTTTTGGTGGATAAGCGTAGTAATTTGTGTGAATAGGGACCAAAACACTGTGGATAGACCTGTGAATTCGTGTGGATGAAAAATTGCGAAGAAAAATTTTCTGATGCCAGTTCCTATCACATATATTCGTTCCCCTTACAAGGTTGGTAACAATTCCGTAACATAGGATCTAACATCAACTGACAAGCAAGAAATTGGTTTACTAACCCCAAAAGAACTGACTAGAAATGGATCTGACCAGCCTGAACAAAGACCGGAAAAGAAGGAAGACTTCGATAGATATGAGCACCATGGTGTACGGCAAAGTGCCGCCACAGGCCAAAGAGCTGGAAGAAGCGGTGCTGGGGGCAGTGATGCTGGAAAAAAGTGCTTTTGATACGATCTCCGAAATTATCAAACCCGAATGTTTTTATGTAGAAGCCAACCAGCTTATCTACAAAGCCATGCAGGGCCTGCAGCAGAAAAGCATGCCCATTGATATTTTGACTGTTGTGGAAGAACTGAAAATGCGCGAACAGTTAGATGCTGTTGGGGGCCCCTACTATGTTACCAAACTCACCAATTCTGTTGTTTCTACTGCCAATATTGATGCACACGCAAGGATTGTATTGCAGAAATTTATACAGCGCGAACTGATCCGCATCAGCGGTGAAATTATTGGGGATGCATATGAAGACAGCACGGATGTATTTGATTTGCTGGATGACAGTGAAACCAAAATGTTCAACATCACCAACAATTATTTAAAAAAGAATTTTGAAGATATTGGTAATGTACTTGCCAAGACCATTAACCGGATTGATGAATTACGGACCAAGACAGATGATATATCCGGTGTGCCCAGTGGTTTTGCAAGCATGGACCGTGTAACCTATGGCTGGCAACCTACGGATCTGATTATTTTAGCAGCCCGTCCCTCGGTTGGTAAAACAGCTTTTGCATTAAACCTTGCACGCAATGCGGCACTTCACCCAACCAAGCCCATACCGGTTGGTTTTTTCTCTTTGGAAATGGGTGCCTCGCAATTGGTACAGCGTATTTTAAGTGCAGAGAGTGAGATCAAAATGGAAAAAATCAGCCGTGGCAAATTAGAGAACCACGAGTACGAACAATTACTGAGCAAGGGTATTAAAAAATTAGAAGTCGCCCCCATTTTTATTGATGATACGGCGGCACTGAATATTTTTGAATTCCGCGCCAAAGCAAGAAGGCTGGTAAATAAACACAATGTAGGGTTGATTATTATTGACTACCTGCAGTTAATGAGCGGCACCAACGACAAGGGCAGTAACCGTGAACAGGAGATCAGTAATATCTCACGAAATTTAAAAGCCCTGGCAAAAGAACTGAACGTTCCCATTATTGCACTGAGCCAGTTAAGCCGTGCGGTGGAAACCAGAAAAGAAAGTAAGATGCCGCAGTTGAGTGACCTGCGAGAATCGGGTGCCATTGAGCAGGATGCGGATATGGTAATGTTCATTTACCGCCCCGAGTATTATGAAGTGATGAACAATGAGAACGGCGAAAGCACCCACGGTGAAACACATATCCGGATTGCGAAACACAGAAACGGATCATTGGAAACTATTAAGCTGCGTGCCAAATTAGACATACAGAAATTTGAAGAATGGGATGGCGACAGCGGCATAGCCGGCCTGGGCAGCAACTGGAAACCCGTAGGCCCGCCAACCACACCCAATGCAGGCGGAGCAGGCGATGCCGGTAAACTCTTTATCCAGAAAGGAAGCAAAATGAATGGCGGTGATTTTGATGAAGGGTTTGAGAATGATGCGCCGTTTTAGGTTTTAAGTAGTAAGTAATAGGTTGTAAGTGTTAAGCAATTTTTGTATGATACCTATGCCACTATATACCTTTTGTACTTACAACTTATTACTTACGACTTACAACTTAATATGTCACTTCCTTTCTTTTACGAAACCCAAACGCCACAACTTCATTCTCACTTCACCTTAAGTGAAGAAACCAGCAAACACTGCACCCAAGTATTGCGCATGAAAGCGGGTGCAAGTTTACAACTCACTAACGGAAAAGGGATCTTGTATAAAGCAAGTATTGTAAGTGAAGACAAAAAGAAAACGGTGGTATTGATTGAAGAATCCATAATGGTTCCTCCTCCTGTAAAAAAAATCAGCATTGCCATTTCTTTATTAAAAAATGCGAGCCGTTTTGAATGGTTTTTAGAGAAAGCAACAGAGATAGGTGTTACCGAGATCCAACCCTTGATCTGCCAGCGGACCGAACATACCCGTTTTCGCCAAGAGAGGATGCATGGGATTTTAATTGCCGCTATGCTGCAAAGCCAGCAGGCATGGTTGCCGGTTTTACATGAGCCGGTGGCTTTTAAAAATTGTGTTGCACAATCAACACATCAGCAAAAACTGATAGCGCATTGCGAAGAAGACAGCAAACAGTTCATTAAAGACTTACCAGTTGCTGCCGAAACCCGGATCCTGATTGGCCCAGAGGGTGACTTTTCGCCGGAAGAAATCCAATTGGCCCTCGATAATCACTATATACCTGTCAGTTTAGGTGAAACCCGGCTGCGTACAGAGACTGCGGGGATTGTGGCATCGTCTTTGCTTATAATTAGATGAAACAAACTGTGCCTTTGTGTCGCTGCGTGCATTTATTGCTTATGCGGAGCCACAAAGGCATAGTTATGTACATTCGTTTATTGTTCATTAATTGTAATTATGAGAAAATATTTATTTGGGTTATTGTTCCTGATACTGGCACTCCAGTCTTGTAAAAATTCAAAAGCAAGAAGGGAGCGGGCAAAAAGGGATGCAAGTATTTCAAAAGTTACTTCCTTCAACAGTTTATTTTTCGACAGCAGCCACCTGGATGCATTCTTTGAAAAGAACAAACAATACGAACCGTTTATTGAACAGTTTAAAGATTTCTATAGTGACCGGAATTTTCAATACGCCTGGTTCGATTCTTCGGGCCTTGCTGAACAGGCATACAATTTTTTAAACCTGCATGATGGATATATCAATGAGTTTAACGACAGCAGCCTGATCAATAAAGAATTGCAGGTACTGGTTGCGAAAATGACCGCCCAAAAAATCAAAGCCTCCCCAAATGATCCGGAAGTGATCAAAACAGAATTGTTATTAACCGGCCAGTTTTTTCAATACGCTGCCAAAGTATATAAGGGCAGCGATATTGATGCCACGCAACTGGGCTGGTATATCCCGAGAAAAAAGATCGACTTGTCGGCTTTACTTGATTCAACCATTAAAACAAAAGCCAAAGAGCCCGACCAGTTTGCACCGTTAAACCCGCAGTATAAAAAATTAGAGGAACAGCTTTCCCTATACCTTGGCCTGGAGAAAAAATCAGCAACCGACAGTATTGCCTGGGTAAAAAAGCCTTTGAAAATAAAAGATTCTTCTGCAAATATTTCACTCATCAAACAACGCCTGCTGTTATTTGGCGATATGAAAACGGCGGATAGCAGTGTGGTATTTGATTCAACATTATTCAACGCTGCCAAATCATTTCAAAAAAGAATGGGATTGAGTATTGATGGTGTAATTGGCAACAGAATGATCACCGAGCTGAATGTGCCCGTTTCAAAAAGGATCCGCCAGTTACTGGTAAACCTCGAAAGGCTTAGGTGGATGCCTGCAGAAAAAGACAGTAATTATGTTGTGGTAAATATCCCCGAATACAAATTGCATGTGTACGACAGCGGCCACCAGGTTTTTGATATGAATGTAATTGTGGGAACAGATGCCAATAGCACCGTGATTTTTAAAGGCAGGTTAAAGTTTGTGGTATTCAGTCCGTATTGGAATGTGCCCCCAAGTATTGTGAAGAAAGAGATCATACCTGGAATGAGCCGCAATTCGAATTATCTCGATAAAAACAATATGGAAATCACCGGCCATAGCGGCGGTTTACCTGAAGTAAGACAGAAACCGGGCCTCAAGAATTCATTGGGTTTGGTTAAATTTTTATTCCCCAATAATTACAATATTTATTTGCACGATACACCCAATAAGGAACTCTTTTCTTTGTCGACAAGAAGTTTTAGTCATGGTTGTATCCGTATTGGTGAGCCGAAAAAATTTGCGGAGTACCT
>JAYWAU010000313.1:0-4153 GCA_043782265.1 Ferruginibacter sp.
ATGTAAAAAATAAAAATCGCTGATTGGCATAAATTAAAATAAACATTCAATCGATAATTTTTTATTAACGATTGAATGTTTTAGTTGTATAAATAACTAACTTGGCATTTCATTGCTTAAAAAAAACTTAACGACTATGCCTGCCTCAATTCAGCGGAATAAATTATTTCTTGCCAGCCGTATTGCACTTATTGCTACTGCTATGACCTTTGCCTTTCGTGCTGCACTGGAAGGTGTATGGGGATCAGAATTTACATTATCAAAGGAACAATTGGGATGGATATTTGCTCCTGCTTTTTGGGGATTTACACTTGCACAAATATTTGGTGGTACCCTGGTTGACATATTAGGCATGAAGAAATTGCTTTCGATTGCTTTTGTTGCGCAAGTTGCGGGAATCATCACTTACCTGATTGCCAAAGACGCTACGACACTTTTTATCGGTACAGTTTTTATAGGTGTTGGAAATGGTATGATAGAAGCTGCATGCAATCCGTTGGTTGTAACTCTATATCCCGAAAATAAAACTACCATGCTTAATCGTTTTCACGTTTGGTTTCCGGGTGGAATTGCATTGGGAGGGGTGCTATCTTATCTGATGCTGGATAAAATGCACCTGGACTGGCGTATTTTAATTTGCACTTTATTTATTCCTGTTATAATTTATGGATTCATTTTTTGGAGGCTGGAGTTACCAAAAACAGAAAGGGTGGAGAAAGGAATCAGTACCAAAGAAATGTTTGCAAGTTGCTTAAACCCATTATATATTGTAATGCTTATTTGCATGTTACTGACTGCTGCAACAGAATTGGGTACAGGTACGTGGATAAATGCCCTGTTGAGCGGATCAGGTGTTTCTGGAATTATTATTCTTGTTTTTATAAATGGAATTATGGCCGTGGGCCGTTCTTTTGCAGGACCTGTTGTACATCGCTTTAATCCTAATGGAATGCTAATTTTTTCTGCAATATTCTCCTTAATTGGGTTGTTATTGCTTAGCCATTCCAGCGGTTATGGTGCATTCGGTGCTGCTTTAGTCTTTGCTATTGGTATTTGTTTTTTCTGGCCAACCATGCTTGGTTTTGTTTCAGAATATTTACCAAAAACTGGTGCCATGGGTTTAAATTTAATTAGTGGTGGTGGCATGTTTTCTGTATCATTAATTATCCCAATCATGGGGAGGTGGTTTGATGTAGCAAAAGCAAAAGCTCTTGCTGCAGGAGTCGATTCCGCTGCAGCAGAGGCCGCCGCAGGTTCTGATACATTTTTAAAAGTTGCTATAATGCCAGCTATTTTAGTGGTAGCATTTTCGGTTATTTATGTGATAAGAAGAAAATATTATCAGAAAGAAACAGTCCAAATAGCTTAATTTTTTATTCAGAAATCTTCTAACAAATTTAATATGTCAATACAAAACAGACGTGCAGTTATAAAAAATCTGCTGGCAGGTTCAGTAGCTGTAGGAGCGTCCTCAATGTTAAATGCATGTGTTGCAGAAACCAAAAACGATACAGGTGCTATGAAATTAAAAGGCAATATCAATCATTCAGTTTGCCAATGGTGCTACGGCTCTGTACCATTGGAAGAATTGTGCCAGGCAGTAAAAGAAATGGGTTTTGCAGCTATCGATCTGATTGCTCCAAAAGACTGGCCCATGCTCCAAAAATACGGCTTATACAGTTCCATGTGCTACCATGCCGGCAATGTTAGTTTAACCAATGGGTTTAATAATAAAATATACCATGAACAATTGATCAAAGATTATACAGAAGTTATTCCTTTGATGAAGCAGGCCGGGTATAAAAATTTAATTTGCTTTAGCGGAAGTCGCAACGGAATGGATGATGAAACGGGTTTAAAAAATTGTATAGAAGGTCTAAAGAAAATTTTGCCACTGGCTGAAAAAAACGGCATAATTGTACAGATGGAATTGCTCAACAGCAAGATAGATCACAAGGATTATATGTGCGATAAATCAGCCTGGGGAGTTGAATTGTGCAAACGGCTCGGATCAGAAAATTTTAAATTGCTATACGATATTTATCACATGCAGATTGACGAGGGGGATGTAATCCGCACCATTCAGGATAACCATCAGTACTTTGGTCATTACCATACTGGCGGTGTACCAGGCAGGCATGAAATTGATGAGAGTCAGGAATTGTTTTATCCGGCTATTATGAGGGCTATCCTGGCTACAGGGTTTAAAGACTATGTTGCACAGGAATTTATTCCAACTGCAAAAGAAAATAAAGATAAACTGGCCAATTTAAAAAAGGCCATTGAGATTTGTGATGTATAGTTTGTAGTTACAACTCTTTTTTGAGATTGTAAGTAATAATTCATAATCTAACAATGATTACTAAATGCCAGACAATAGATATGATGCAATTGTGGTGGGTTCAGGAATAAGCGGCGGATGGGCTGCAAAGGAGCTTACCGAAAAGGGGTTAAAAGTTTTGATGCTGGAACGTGGCCGTGATATTGAACACGTGAAAGATTATGTAAATGCCAATAAAGAGGCCTGGGATTATCCTCATCGGGGTGAACGCACTCAACAAATGATTAAAGATTACCCTGCTTTAAAAAGAGATTATCCATTAAACGAAACTAATCTTGATTATTGGGCAAGCGATAAAGACAGTCCTTATACAGAAATAAAACGTTTTGACTGGTTCAGGGGTTACCACGTTGGAGGAAGATCACTAATGTGGGGCAGACAAAGTTACCGCTGGAGCGATTTTGATTTTGAAGCAAACCTTAAAGATGGCATTGCGATAGACTGGCCGGTGCGTTACAAAGACATTGCTCCCTGGTATGATTATGTAGAAAAATTTGCAGGTATCAGTGGATCAAGAGATGGCTTACCGCAGTTGCCGGATGGACAGTTTATGCCTGCCATGGATATGAACATCGTGGAGAAAGATGTGAGCGCAAGAATGAACAAACATTACAACAGCAACAGAAAAATGATCATTGGCCGCACGGCTAATATAACTCAACCACTACCCGGCAGAACCAATTGCCAATACAGGGACAAATGCTGGCTGGGATGCCCTTTTGGAGCTTATTTCAGTACACAATCTTCTACTTTACCAGCATCCCGTGCCACAGGCAATCTTACGCTAAGGCCCTGGAGTATTGTTACAAAAGTATTATACGATAAAGATAAAAAAAGAGCTACCGGTGTAGAAGTGCTTGACGCAGAAGACAACAAGACTTACGTATACAATGCTAAAATCATCTTCCTGAATGCGTCCACCTTAAACAGTGCCTGGGTGCTGATGAATTCCGCTACCGATGTGTGGGAAGGAGGATTGGGAAGCAGCAGTGGAGAATTGGGACACAACATCATGGACCATCACCTTGGGGTTGGGGCAGGTGGAACAGTAGAAGGTTTTGAAGACAAATATCTTTTTGGCCGCAGAGCCAATGGGGTTTATATTCCACGTTACCGCAATTTATTTGGCGATAAAAGAGACTACCTGCGTGGCTTTGGTTACCAGGGTGGAGCAGGCAGGGATGGATGGGGAAGAAATATTCCGGAATTAAATATTGGGGGCGAATTTAAAGATGCACTAAGTGAACCCGGTGCATGGTCTATGGGTATCGGTGGTTTTGGAGAAACTTTGCCCTACCATGAAAATAAAATAACCCTTGATAAAACTAAAAAAGACAAATGGGGTTTAAATATCCTTGCCATGGATATTGAATACAAGGAAAATGAGAAAAAAATGCGCATAGATATGCAGAAAGATGCAGAGGAAATGCTCACCATTGCAGGTGTGAAAAATGTTACAGGATGGACGGGTGACGGTACTCTAGGCAGGGGAATACACGAAATGGGATCAGCACGTATGGGTAAGGATGCCAAAACATCTGTGCTAAATGGTTTTAATCAGGTGTGGGATGCACCAAATGTTTTTGTAACAGATGGCTCTTTTATGACATCCGGGGCTTGCCAGAACCCTTCGCTTACGTACATGGCTTTTACGGCAAGGGCAGCAGATCATGCAGTTAGTGAATTAAAAAAAATGAACTTATAATTATAAACCGTTTCGGTTGTGGAACAGCAAACGAAACCATAAAAAAATAAATATGCCGCAGGATTCAACCAAAATTAACAACAAAGCCGACATACAAAATACCTACG
>JAYWAU010000314.1:0-4152 GCA_043782265.1 Ferruginibacter sp.
GTTTATCGGTTGTGGTAAAAATACATTTGTAACCTTTCACACAGGCTGCCAATGCAAGCCCCATTCCTGTGTTACCACTAGTGCCTTCAATGATAGTGCCTCCAGGCTTTATTTTTCCTTCCTGCTCCGCCACCTCAAGCATCTTTAATGCCATCCTATCTTTTATGCTGTTTCCCGGATTAAAGTATTCCACTTTTGCCAAAACGGTGCAAGGAAGATCTTTGGTAATTTTATTTAATTTAATGAGTGGCGTGTTGCCAATTGTATCTAAAATGCTATTAAGCCACATATTTTTTATTTTAGTGCAAATGTAATTTATTCGATTAGTTGCATAGCAAATTAGCCGATTGTAAAGTGGGGGGAATCTGCTAAAGATTTTCTCGGTATGTGATTAAATTTAGCAAATTCAAAATTTTCCGACAGTTATAATTTTATTAAAGTTATTTAGATAAAACCTCTACCGATTTTTGTACAGCTTTATCCTGAACATTTAGTATTTCATAAAATCCTTCGTTGCGCCAAACCTGCCTTGCTATAGAGGATTGTATTCGATTTATCAAGCCCGCTTTTTCTTTTACTGAAATTGTATCCAACACGATGGAATCCTTTGCAGCCAGGCTAGAAAACTGTTTCCAGTTGTCATCCGAAAAAATAAACTGTTTGGCAAAATCAGAAGGAGATTTGTAATTACCTAATTCAGACTGATGTTGCAGATAATACCGGTAAGCAAAGTCGCCAATTGTTCCTTTATAGTAAACTTTAGCTGTTGCAAGACTGTAATCCGCTGTGTCAACAGCAACAAAAATATCGGGTGTAATACCTCCGCCACCATAAACTGTTTTACCATTTTGGGTTTTGTACATTTTAGTAGAATCATGTTTTACAGAGTCAGCAGAATTTACTTCTCCATCATGAAACCGATTGCTTACCTCATCATAATACGCTTTTCCGCCATTAGTATATGGTCGTTGAATACTTCTTCCTATAGGTGTATAATACCTGGCAATAGTAAGCCTAAGTGCACTTCCATCACTTAGGTCAAATTGTTCCTGTACCAAGCCTTTACCGAAACTGCGTCTGCCAATAATAGTAGCCCTGTTCCAATCCTGTAGTGCACCAATCAGTATTTCACTGGCACTGGCCGTACCTTCATCTGCCAACACAACCAATTCTCCTGTTTCAAAAAGCCCGGGCCTTTTACAACGATATTCCTTTTTGGCAAAATGTGTACCTTCTGTATAGGTTATCAATTTATCTCCATCTAAAAACTCATCTGCAATAGATGTCGCTTCATCTAAGATACCGCCTCCATTCCCCCTGAGATCTAGAATCAATTTCTTTAAACCTTGCTTTTGCAGGCCTTCAAGTGCTTTCATAAATTCACGATAAGTAACCTGCGAAAATTTATTAAGCCTGATGTAGCCAATTCCGTTTTCAATAATATAACTTGCATCAACACTACTAATAGGAATAACACCTCTTGTAACCGTATAAGGTTTTGTTTGTTCATTCCTCAACACCATAATTACCACTTTAGTATCCATATCTCCTCTTAATAATTTCCTTATTTTATCGGCAGTAATTTTTTTACCCGCTACCACACTATCATTTACCTTAATAAATTTATCACCCGTTTTTATACCCGCTTTAAAACTTGGTCCATCAAGTACAACATTTATTACATTGATGGTGTCGTTAAAAAGACTAAACTCCACACCAATACCAAAAAAATTACCTGCAATATCATCGTTAACTCCCTGTAATTCTTCTGCAGGAATAAAAACAGAATGTGGATCCAGTTTACTAAGTATAGCCGAAATGGCCGTATCGCTAAGACTGCCTATTTTTACGCTATCCACATATTTGTTTTCAATCAAATCCATAATTTCCTGCACTGGATGGTGTTTATCAACAGAGAAAAAGCTTTTGCCTGGCATATTGTCCCTCATTTTATACCCTATCATCATTCCCGCAATCATTGTTACACTAAAAAGCAATGGTAACCAAACCTGAATTTTCTTGTTCATATTTACACTTATTAGCACGAAAATAATTGAATTATAATGAATGACACAGTTGTGTTTTTTTATTAACTTGTTGTTTGATTTAGAAAAACTTAAAAAATCATCTCCCCAAAATGGCAATAATATTAATAGCAGACAGCGGCTCAACCAAGGCGGAATGGTGTTTGCTGGATGGTAAAAAAAGAAAAACGATCTACACACAGGGAATGAGTCCCTATTTTCTTGATACGAAACAAATTCAACAAATTCTTGCGACTGAATTAAAAAGTAAATTAAAAGATGTAGAGCCAGACGAAGTGTATTATTATGGTACTGGCTGTGCCAATCCTGAAAACGTAAAATCCGTTAAACAGGCATTGAAAAAAATATTTACTAAAGCAACAATTTCGGTTGATCATGACCTTATGGGAGCGGCCAAAGCTTTATGTGGCAGTGAAAAAGGTGTTGCCTGTATTTTAGGAACAGGCTCAAACTCCTGCTATTACAATGGAAAAAAAATTATTAAAAATAGCCCTGGTCTTGGTTATATTTTGGGGGATGAAGGAAGTGGTGCCTATCTTGGAAAAAAAGTGGTGCAATATTATTTGTACAATACATTCGATCCGGACCTGATGGATCGGTTTAACGCTAAATACAATACTACCAATGTTGAAATTTTGGATGCTGTTTATAAGCATCCATTGCCTAATCGGTTTTTGGCTGGGTTTGTTCCATTTTTGATTGAAAACAGAGGCCATTTTATGATTGAAAATATCATTGAAGATGGCTTTAATGATTTCTTCTTTAATCATATTTATAAGTACCGGGAAAGCTGGATAATGCCGATACACTTTATTGGGAGCGTTGCTTTTGGTTTTAAAGATGTATTAAAGGATATGTGCAATGCATATGAGTTAGAACTTGGCAGAGTTCTAAAAAACCCAATGGATGGATTGGTAAAATACCATCGGGAAAATAGATCTTGATTAATAGCGTTCCAGGCCGAATTAATTATTATATAAGAGTAACATGTCAATCCAAAAAATAACCGAAAGGGAGTCGCATTATAAACACCTTGAAAAAATGTCGGTGGCTGAATTGTTGAGTAATATTAATAAAGAAGATAAAACAGTACCCATTGCTATTGAAAAAGTTCTTCCGAAAATAGAGTTGCTGGTAACAATAATTGTTGAAAAAATGAAAGCTGGCGGACGCTTGTTTTATATTGGTGCCGGAACCAGCGGCAGATTGGGTATACTGGATGCAAGTGAGTGCCCGCCAACATTTGGGGTTTCTCCCGATCTTATTACAGGAATTATTGCAGGCGGCAATAAGGCTATCACAAATGCTGTAGAATTTGCAGAAGACGATACCGAACAAGGATTTAAAGACCTGCAAAAACACAATCTTTGTGATAAAGACGTAGTAATTGGAATTGCAGCGAGTGGTACAACGCCATATGTAATTGGCGCTTTACAAAAATGTAACATTATTGGTATAATTACTGGTAGCATTTGTTGTAATATAGATTCACCTATAAGCAAAATTGCTAAATACCCCGTAGAGGTAATTGTTGGCCCGGAGTTTATTACTGGCAGTACAAGAATGAAAAGCGGTACTGCACAAAAGCTAATTTTGAATATGATTTCTACTACAGTAATGATACAACTTGGCAGGGTTGAAAATAACAGAATGGTAAATATGCAACTTGCAAATGAAAAACTGATAGACAGAGGGGTTAAAATGGTAATGGATAAATTAGACCTAAAAGATTACGAAACAGCTAAAAAATTGTTGCTTAAAAGCGGCAGTGTAAAAAAACTAATAAATAATCTTCATAAGTAAAATTAGGTTGCTTTTTTAATAGATAATTCTTACTTTACATAAGTAATTTATTAACTTAAAACTTCACTGTATGAATTATAAAACTTTACTCTCCACAATATTTATTGCAACTTCATTTATAGTATCGGCTCAACATATCTCCAGATCGTATGCCATCACCGGTAAAGAGAATAATAACTTTTTTTGGGCTGATATTAAAGAGGTTAACATTGCCACCGGAAAAGTTATAAAAACTTTATTTGAGGCAGATAAAACACCTTTTAAAAAAATCAGTCTTCCTAATTCTGGTGATGACGAAAAAGAG
>JAYWAU010000315.1:0-4150 GCA_043782265.1 Ferruginibacter sp.
GGCCTGTTCTGTTTATTGATATTTTCTAATGCAGCAATAAAGCTATCTTTTTTTAAGAGCTAATTTTTTTGGGGACATTATCCATTATCAATTAAAAAATTATCCATTACTCTACGGTTACACTCTTTGCCAAATTCCTTGGTTTATCTACATCTACTCCTTTGGCAATACCTACGTAATACGACAGCAATTGCAGGGGAATACAACTCAGTAAAGGGGCCATAATTTCGTCTGCCGGAGGCACAAAAAATACATCATCCGCCAAACCTGGAATTACATCATCCCCTTCGGAAATAATAGCAATCACTTTCCCCCGTCTTGCTTTTATCTCCTGGATATTGCTTACAATTTTTTCATGGTAGCTATCCTTTGTTGCCACAAAAACTACCGGTAATATTTCGGTTACCAACGCAATCGGGCCATGTTTCATTTCTGCGGCAGGGTATCCTTCTGCATGTATGTAACTAATTTCTTTCAGCTTTAAAGCACCTTCCAATGCAATCGGAAAATTATATCCTCTGCCTAAAAACAAAGCATCGGTTGCTCCCTTATATTTTTCGGCAATTACTTTAATGGCATCTGCATTTTTCAATAGTGCTTCTACCTTTTCCGGTATTGCATCTAACTCAAATAATAATTTACTGTAGCGGTCTTCTGAAACAGATCCTTTCTCTTTGGCAATTTTTAATGCCATCATTGTAAGTACTGCCAATTGACCTGTAAAGGCTTTGGTACTTGCTACTCCAATTTCTGGTCCTGCGTGGGTATAGGCGCCACCGTCACTAAGCCTTGCAATGGAAGAACCAACTGCATTTACAATTCCAAAAATAATAGCGCCCTGTTGCTTGGCTTTTTCAATCGCAACAAGGGTATCTGCTGTTTCGCCACTTTGCGAAATAGCAATAATAATATCTCCTTTATTTATCACCGGATTACGATACCTGAACTCAGAAGCATATTCCACTTCAACAGGTATTCTGCACAATTCTTCAATAACATATTCGGCCACCAAACCTGCATGCCAACTGGTTCCGCAGGCTACAATAATAATGCGTTGAGCAGTTTTAAATGCTTCCATATTCTTTTCAACGCCACTCATGGTGATGGTGCCAGCCACAGCATCTAACCGGCCACGCAAGCAATCATGGATAGTGCTGGGTTGTTCAAAAATTTCCTTTAGCATAAAATGGTCGTAGCCCCCCATTTCAATGGCAGCGAGGTCCATATCAAGCTTGGTAACAAATGGAGTTATTTTTTCGTTACCCAGATTTTTAAGAATTAACTCATCGGGTTTTACAATGGCTAATTCATAGTCATTTACATACACTACTTCTTTTGTGTATTCCAACATGGGCGAGGCGTCACTGCCTAAAAAATGTTCGCCTTTACCAACCCCAATCACCAGAGGACTTCCCTTTCTTGCTGCGATAATGGTGCCCGGCTCATCTTCATCAACAATCAAAATACAATAGGCACCGGTAACTCTTTTCAGTGCAATTCTGATGGCTTCTTCCAAACCGCAATGATTGTTATTTCTAATGTCTTCTATAAAATTCAACAATACTTCTGTATCTGTATCGCTTGTAAATTGGTATCCTTTATTTACCAAGTCTTTTTTCAACTGCACATAATTCTCAATAATACCATTGTGTATCATGGCTAATTTGCCACTTTTAGAGGTATGGGGGTGAGCATTCCGGTCATTGGGTTCACCATGTGTGGCCCATCTTGTATGACCAATGCCAGTATGTGCATGCAGGTCTTTACCTACAATCGATTCTTCCAGTTCGGCAACACGGCCCTTTTTTTTATACACTTTTAAACCACCATTAAGCAGTGCTACACCTGTGCTGTCGTAGCCACGGTATTCCAGTCTTTTTAAACCTTTAATTACAATGGGGTATGCTTCCCTTGGTCCTGTATATCCAACTATTCCACACATATTTTTTAATTTTTTAGCCCGGCAATATACCATCTAATGAGCTTCATTGGCGTCGCACTCTTGTACAATTAATCTACAAGAATCTTTCACCAAAGCGTATCAAGAGGGTTATCGTCGCAAATTACCAAAATGAAGGCAATAAAATTTTTAATTGCCTTACCGCCAAAGGTATTTACAAATGCTTAACTAAATTTGATTTATAAACTTTCGCTATGAAATTTCTTGTCCTTGTTTTAACCTGCAGCCTAACTCAATTTTGGTTAACAGCACAAACTGTTACTCCTGCCGGAAAAACAATTATTTACCTGGTACGCCATGCAGAAAAAGAGAAAGGCGATGATCCCCAATTAACTGGTAAAGGAAAACAACGTGCCGGCGATTTGATGCGTACCTTAAAAAGCAAAAAATTACAACGCATTTATGTTACTCAGTATCGCCGTACACAAATGACATCCGATAGTCTCCGTATTCAGTTGGCAATAGATACAGTCCATTACCTGGCAGATACTACTGGTAATGATTTGTTAGAAAAAATTAAAGCACACAATGATGTTGGAAAAACAATTCTTGTAATTGGCCATAGCAATACAATACCTGTTATAATAAAAAAATTGGGGGTAAAAAAGCAATCAATCCCTGGTATCCCTGACAATGAATTTGATAATTTGTTTATCGTAAAAATTAAAAAGAGGCAGGCAATTTTAAGTATAAAAAAGTATGGTGCCATATCCGCAAAAATAGCTACCACACAAACAATGCAGCCGCTACAATAAAATACCCTTTAAGAAAAGATAAGCAACAGAAAAATAAATAACCAGCCCCGTAACATCTACCAATGTTGCCACAAAGGGAGCAGAACTTACGGCAGGGTCAGCTCCCAATCTTTTTAAAATCAGCGGCAGCATGGAGCCTGTAAGAGTGCCCCAAAGTACCACGCCAACTAAAGAAAACCCTACTGTAAATGCAATTAAAAAAGCATGTGTGCCATATATCTGCGGTAAAATATGAGCCCAAATAATAACCCTTGTAAAACCTATAATTCCTAAAACGGATCCTAACATTAACCCTTGAATAATTTCTCTTCTAATTACCCGCCACCAGTTGGATAAAGTAAGCTCACCTACTGCCATTGCCTGTATAATCAATGTGCTCGCCTGCGAACCTGTGTTACCGCCACTCGAAATAATTAATGGAATAAACAATGCCAGCACAACTGCTTTTTGAATCTCATCTTCAAAATAACTCATTGCTGTAGCGGTAAACATTTCGCCCAAAAATAAAATCACCAGCCATCCAATTCTTTTTTTAAATAATTTAAAAAGGGGCATATCCAGGTAAGGCTCATCAAGGGCCTGGGTACCTCCCATCTTCTGCATATCTTCACTAAACTCTTCGCTGGCTACCCACAAAACATCATCAATAGTAACAATACCCAGCAATTTATTACTTCGGCTTACTACCGGTAACGCCACACGATTATTCATCTTAAATACTTCGTTGGCAACTTCCTGGTCATCTTCTGCATGCAGGGTAATTACCCTGCCATCCATCAGTTCATTCACCTGTTTATCTGCAGAAGCCATGATGAAATCCTTTATCCGTATATCATCGAGCAATTCTCCCTTATCATTAATCACATAAATTACATCAATGGTTTCACTATTTTTCGCATATTTACGAATGGTGTTTAATACATCTTCCACCGTATCGTGTTCATATACATAAATATAATCCGGCGTCATCAGCCTGCCAACACTACCTTCGGGATAACCTAATAAGGAAAGTGTAACTTTTCTTTCCTCAGGATTTAATGTTTTAACCAACTCTCTTACCGCATTACTGGGCAGTTCGCTTAAAAACGCTGTGCGGTCATCTGCAGGTAATTCATTCAATAACTCTGCTGTATGAAAAGCAGGTAAATTTTTGACAATCCTTTTTTGCGTTGATAGTTCCAGTATCTTAAATAAACTGGCTGCACGATGTAAAGAAAGATGGCCGATGATCTGGCTCTCGTAATCCTGATTATCATAAATCAAGTCAGCAACATCACTGATGTTTTGATTATTCAAAAATTCCTTTATCTGCAGTTTATCTTCAGAGGCTATTACTTCTTCAAACTTCTGCTGCAATGATATTTCTTCTAATTCTAAAGGCATTGATATAAAATTCTAAAGCTGTAAAAAATTGATTGTTTTTTTGCCGTTAAGG
>JAYWAU010000316.1:0-4146 GCA_043782265.1 Ferruginibacter sp.
AAACCCAGTTCATTCATTTTTGCTTTTAATGCGGCATTGTCTTCCAGTAGTTTTATTTCCTGGTGTGTATTAAGATTGATAAGCGAAATCCGCCTTGGCGTTGTCGCATTCTCAAAACTATGGATGGCATATTTTGCATCGGCAGATATTTGATAACTATGTTGACCGGCCATATCAGCAGGCGATACCCTTTCTGCTTCTCCGTTTCCATCCAGCCTGCTGCGATATAAATAGCGTTGTGTAAAATTCTCCGGCGAAGCAATATAATATACAAAGCCCCCGACAGGATCGATGCAGTTTATATTTACTACATCAAAATTTCCTTTGGTGATGAGTTTCATTTCTTTTCCATCACGGGAAACTTTATACAGATGTATCCAGCCATCTTTTTCGCTGGTCCAGGTAAAAGATTTTGTATTATCCAGCCATACAATGTTATCATGTATATCTAAAAACGCTTCGTCTTTATCGGTTAAAATATTTTTAAGCAACATGGTTTTTGTATTGCCCACCCAAATAGTATTGGTGTTTTGCAAACGGTTGAGTTGCTGTATCATCACTTCATCAGAGCCGGGTATATAATCCATCCTGGCCAGGTAATTATTGCGGGGATCGCCGGGTACAGCAAACCATTTTGTTTTTCCGCCTGCGGCAGAGATGACACCAACCTTAACGGCAGAATTAGGCGTACCCACTTTTGGATAAGGCAATGGAATTGGTTTTGAATAATTTGAATCCACATTGTCGATCATGTAAAATGTGCCCACGCCTTTTGTATCCGATTGCCAGTAAGCGATATTTTTTCCGTCGAGGCTCCAGCGAAAACCATCCCGGTCATCCAGCTCTTCCTCATACACCCAATCGAATGTTCCGTTAATAATATTGCCGCCCCCGTCTTTTGTCAACTTTGTAATTACGCCTATAGCAATATCTTCTGCATAAATATTCAACTTGCTTACATACGCCACTCTTGCGCCATCGGGAGAAAATTTGGCAAACATAAGTGTAGCCTCTTCAAGCCCTTTTCCCAGTTGTTTTAGTTTGCCATTGGCAAGATTCAACACCCAATAATCGCCTCTTGAATTTTGCCGCCATACTTTACGGGTATTGGTAAAAACCAATAGCTTGCTGTTATCATCGCTCCATATATAATTATCAACAGACAAAGGTTTACTTGCCCCCGAAGGAATTAGTTGTTTGGCATTTACCAAAATATTTCTTGCGCCGCTGGCTGCATCATACACAACAATATCACTTCCTTTTGCATCACTACTGTTCTCAATGGTAGAGTAGCCTTTGTTATCCTTCATCCACCTTACCGGGCCAAACCCTTTTGCCCGGTACAAATTATTAGAGTAAATATCTTCTAAGGTTAATTTTTTAGTTTGAGCAAAATTGCTGTTGGAAGAAAAAACGACGAGAAAGAAAATAAGCCCGAATGAAAATTTGTGATTCATCTTTTAGATTTTGTTAATTATGTAAAATTGTTGTTATGTTGCTATGCTTTACCTTCACTATAAAATCGACACATTCCGTAACCGGACAATGTAAAGTTTTTTAGTTTCATAAAATCGCCCTCCTTTGTTGATAGTGTTGAAAATTAATAATAAAATCTGTTATTCCTTTGAAGTATTTCGATTTAATTAATAGATATAAACCGGTAATATAAGTCTGAATTATTTTCACCATATCTCAAAAGCTAAATCAATACCAGCATGATACCATTCGTTTGGATTTCCCTGGCCGTTTTGACTATTTGGTACAGTATTGTTTTAGTCAAAGATTTTTTAAACTATAAAAAGAACCTTGAATCTGTGAGTTGGGTTAAAACAGGCCTGATCGGTTTTGTAGTTAATTTTTTTGATGTATTAGGCATTGGTGCTTTTGCACCTCAAACTGCCTTATTAAAATTCACCAAACAAACAGACGACCGTGTGCTGCCGGGTACCCTCAATGTTGCCAATACACTTCCGGTTTTAATCCAGGCTATTATTTTTATTACGGTTATAGAGGTTGAACCTGTAACATTAATACTGATGCTTCTTGGTGCAGCAGCAGGCGCCATATTGGGTGCAGGCATTGTTTCAAAATTATCTGAAAAGAAGATCCGTTTAACCATGGGGATCGCCTTGTTCATAACGGCAGGTTTTATGTTTGCCGGTAAAATGAATTGGATTCAGGGTGGTGGAACTGCTATTGGTTTGCATAATGTGAAACTTATCATTGCGGTTTTTGTTAATTTTATTTTAGGCGCACTGATGACTGCTGGCATAGGACTTTATGCTCCCTGTATGGCTTTAGTTTTTGCATTGGGCCTGTCGCCACTTGTAGCTTTTCCAATTATGATGGGTTCCTGTGCTTTTTTAATGCCGCCAGCTTCTGTTAAATTTATAAAAGAAGGGGCTTATAACCGGAAAGCCGCTGTGGCTATGGCAATACCGGGCATAATAGCCGTTCTTATCGCTGCGTTGATCGTTAAGTCATTGCCTTTAGATACGCTGCGTTGGATAGTTATTATCGTTATCCTTTATACTTCTGCCGTGATGTTGAAGGCAGCGTTTTCCACAAAGAAAAACTGATCCATTAGTTTTTATAAAGTCATGCGTTGATTGTATCGGGAGAAATGCGATCAGTTAACCAGGTAAACAGCTCCTTTCACTGTGTTAAATTCTATCAATCCGTTTGCAAGTCTATTAAATACAACTTTTTTGCCATTGTTGCTGATCTTCATGCCCGGTTTAAATTCAATTTTGCAATCTGCACCAGCCTTTGATACTATTTTTAATTGTGTTACCGTTTTGTTTTTCCAAGCAAAATCCAGTTCAAAACCGCCCCTTGCACAAAGGCCTTTAAATGCTCCTTCACCCCATTCATCGGGTAAAGCGGGTAACAATTTTATAAATCCATCCTGCGATTGCATCAGCATTTCGGTAACAGCAGCAGTAACGCCAAAGCTGCCATCAACCTGCATCGATTTGCCACACAATGCAAATAAAGAATTGCAGCATTGCTCTTTTAAATAACCCTTGTATATTTTATTAGCCCTGTTGCCGTTGCCCAACCTTGCCCACAAAGCCATCTTCCACGCTCTTGACCAACCGGTGGCTCCGTCTCCTCTTTCTTCCAACACTTTTTTATAGGCTTCAATTAACGCCGGAGTTCTTTTTTCGTACAACACTTTACCGGGGTACAATCCATACATATGTGAAAAGTGGCGGTGATTTTTTTCAAGCGATTTCCAGTCATCAGCCCATTCTTGCAATGATCCATCTTTTCCAATTTGAGGTGGCACCAATTTCCCCCTGGCAATTTTTACGCTTTGTGTAAAGGCATCGTCTTTCCCTAAAATTTTTGAAGCTTCAATGTAATAACCAAACAGGTCGTATAAAATTTGCATATCGATTGATGAGCCTGCACAGATTGTTGTACCCTCTCTAAACCCTGCCGTTACTTCATCAAAATAAGGTTTGTTGCCACCGCCATCCGGAAAATTTTCGGGAGAGGTGGATGGGTTGGTGACTAACCATTTTCCATTGGGATGCGGCACTAAAAAATCCATAAAAAACTGCACGGAACCTTCTATCAATGGATACGTTTCTTTTAAAAATTTTTTGTCCATGGTGTATTGATAATGCTCCCACAAATGGGTACACAACCATGCCCCGCCTACTGTGAATGTTCCCCATGTGGGCCCATCCATCGGCGCCGCCACCCGCCATATATCAGTGTTCTGATGCAGCACCCATCCTTTGGCGCCGTAATGCTCACGGGCTACTTGTGTACCCTGGTCGGTTATCTCTTTTATCAATCTTACCAACGGTTCGGCGCATTCGGAAAGATTGCCGCTTTCTACAGGCCAGTAATTCATTTGCGTATTGATGTTGGTAGTATATTTCGAATCCCAGGCAGGATTCATATTGTCGTTCCAGATACCCTGCAGGTTCGCCGGTTCTGTACCCGGTCTTGATGACCCAATCATGAGGTACCTGCCAAATTGATAACTCAATGCAGCCATGGATGGATCGGGTTCTGTTTGAATTTTTTTAACCCGTTCAGGTGTTGGTAAAAAAGAATTGGCCGTGTTTGGTAATTGAAGAGAAACCCGGCTAAAATATTTTTTATAATCCGTTACCGCAGCATCAAGAA
>JAYWAU010000317.1:0-11424 GCA_043782265.1 Ferruginibacter sp.
GACCTTCATCCTTATCAATACCATGGTTCTGTGTATGGTGTAATCCCTGCAAAAAGGGGTTACCTTTTGCCAACCGGCGAATGGAACAAAGAAGAAGTAGTAGTAAAGGGAACAAAAATAAAAGTAACATTGAATGGCACAGTAATTATGGAGGGAGATATAAAAGAACCTGCAAAGAATGGTACCATGGATAATAAAGATCATCCCGGACTAAAAAGAAAAACCGGTCATATTGGCTTTCTTGGACACGGTGATGTGGTGAGGTTTAGAAATATCAGGGTAAGGAAATTATAATCATTTTTGCATAGTTACTCTGGGCGACTTCAAATAGCAATAGCAGCTGCTGATATTGTACTTGTTTCTGTGGACTTTAAATTCGAAAATTTGCCAAACAGAAAATCACAATAATCAATTTTATAAAAATAATATGCAGGTAAATAAATGCTTTTTGTTCGCTTTTATTTTGCTGGGTTTAATTACCCTTGTCATAAACAGTGTAGCTGCGCAGGATACAGCATTGTTGAAACAGCTTGAACAAAGCCATTATTTGCGAACTGTTATGAAGGCTGACAGTTCTCATGCAGGATTGACAAGATGGTTAAAAAAGAAAGTTACACAGTTCAGGATATTGCCACTGGCAGCAGATTTTTACGGATTAAAAACAAGCGGTCCCGGCACTATAAAAATTGAGCGTACGATAAAAACATCGGGCGAAGGAAGTATTTTGTTGAAAAGTCCTGCATCGCTCCCTGTTAAAAATCCTACCAATCGCAGTTACGCTTCTGCTGAAATGATACGGCCTTTAAAAGGAGAAAACTTAAGTGCCTTCAACCGCTTTTCTGTTTGGGTATATGCAGATGCGCCCGGTTTTTATTCTGTATTTGTGGGGTGCACTTTATACAATGGAGGCAAACATATTATGCCCACTCCGGGCCGTTTTGAAGGGCAGCATTTTGAAACTGTTTATCCCAATAAATGGCACCGCATCATCTGGGAAATTCCAGATTTGTACCGTGACTCCGTTACAGGTTTTTCTGTAAATATCATGTTGACCGGTTCTCCAAAAGGAGCAAGTAATCAGCTAAGATTATACATTGATGACATGCGCATAGAACAAGTGGATGCAGAGAACAGTAAGGGCTTCAATTTACGCAACAATGCGATAGCGTATAGTCATAGTGGCTATAAACTTGGTTCTGTCAAACAGGCATTGGTACAAAATATAGTACATCCAACATTTCATCTGCTTAACGAAAAAAATAAAATTGTATTTACAGGAGAAGGTAAAAAATTAGATACTGGTTTTGTGCAACTTGATTTCAGCAATTTTAATACACCGGGATTTTACACACTTAAAGTAGATGGCAGGGTAACCAAACCATTTGCAATTGGTGAAGATGCCTGGTTGGGTACAGCATGGCATACACTAAATTTTTTCTATGCCGAAAGATGTGGCTATGATCAACCGGGGATACACCAGTCATGCCACCAGGACGTGGTATGTGTTCATCCTGATGGCCGTCGGCTGCCTGTTAATGGTGGTTGGCATGATGCTGCTGATTTAACACAAGGTGTGGGCAACACTGCCCGTGGAGGTATAGCAATGCTTGAGTTAGCCAGGGTTGTTAAAAATAAAAATAAGCAATTGTACCAACGTCTGCTGGAAGAAGCCAGGTGGGGTTTAAACTGGACCATGAGTACCCGTTTTGGTGATGGCTACAGAGAAGGTGGATTGATAATTGGCATATGGACAGATAATATTACCGGCACTAAAGATGATATAGAGGGAAAGGCAACCAATAATCCATTTGATAATTTTATAGCGTCCTCATATTGTGCGTTGGCCGTTCCCTTTTACAAAAATGATGATCCCGTATTTGCACGGTGGTGCCGTACCAGTGCGATAGAAGATTTTAAGTTCGCCAATGACTTGCTTGCTATGTCAGCAACCAATAAGAATGAAACGGAACTGTATTCTCAGGCGATGGTATCTGCCATGCATTTATACAGGCTAACAGCAGAACAGTCTTATCTTGATTGGGCTGTTCAGTATGCACAGGTGGTGATGAATTGCCAACAGAAGGAGCGACGCAAAGATTGGGCGATGCCGCTGCATGGGTTTTTTTATGAGTCAACAGAGAAGAAAAGAATCCTTGATTTTTTTCATAGAAGCAACGAAGAATTTATGATACAGGGACTGAGCATGTTGTTGATTGATGCGCCCAAACATAGTAATGCTGCTGAATGGAAAGCCTCCTGCCAGGCATATGCAGATTACCTTCATGATATTTCAAACAGCATTAGTCCTTACGGCATATTGCCCGCTGCCGTGTATGAATTAAACAATGCTGATTTTTCAGGTATATATCATGAAGGCGATCAGGTTGGAATGCCCTCCATGGAGGAGTACAATGCGGAGGTAAAAAATGGTATCCGTTTATCAGATAAATTTTACCTGCGTCGGTTTCCTGTTGCCTACCAGTTTCGTGGCTTTCATGCTGTGTTAATGGGAAAGGCAAAAGCGGCATTTATACTATCGGATTTATTTGGAGATGCTTCATTAAAAAATATCGCCACCAGGCAATTGGAATACATTGTTGGTTACAACCCTTTTGCCATGAGTACTATTTATGGTGATGGCTATGACTACCCACCACTTTACGGAGCATATGCGGGAGATGTAGTAGGGGCCGTTCCTGTTGGTATTGAAACTTTTGAAAATGAAGATGCCCCTTATATGCCAACGCAGGTTAACGCAACGTATAAAGAAATTTGGACCCATACAACAGCAGGCGTAATGTGGTTACTATCCATGTTGTTTAAAGACTTATTGCTTTAAAAGATATCATTGGTTTTGCAACCATTTTTTAATCATGCCTTCGTATAGTTCCTGCGACTGTATCATCCAGCTTAAATCTTCCCGCTGACTTGCTAAGTGAAAATACCTGTCAGGAATATAGTTTGGTGGATCTGCAATAAAACGTGTTTCGCTGTACACCGTTTGCAAGTTGGCCCATGCATTGTGAAAATGAGCCAGCGCCTGTTGCACTTTTTCAATACCAGCTTTCTGTTGTATCTTATCTGGACTGTCGGCTTTTTTCAGTGCAAGTAATAAATCAGGCGTTGCCATTTGGAAATTATACAATGCCAGTGAGAGTTGCCAGTAATACCTGTTTCTTCTGGAGCTATGAATCAGGTCATTTAGTTTTGCAGTAAGCAATGGATAATTATTATCTGCCACAAGCGATTTATCTAGTTTCTCTTTATATTTTCTACTCCACAAGCCGGGTGATTTCAGATCCGGCAATTCAATCAGTTTTGTTGTATAATCAAATGGAGTGTTTTCCCTGCCCTCCATGGGTTTCAGCCAATGTTCTACCTGTTTTAAACTTTGCAATACATTTTCATCATCAAAAAAATTACCTTTCTTATAAAATCCTTCATACCATAATTCAGAACCCTGTCTTAACTGATCCGCAAATTTTTTATACGCTGGCATAGATATTCCAAATTCCTTTTGTAGCCACGCTGCATCATATTCATCCAGCGTTCTTCCTTTAGGCGACCAGCTGTATTCAGCTGCCGCAATAAAGCCACGCCAGTAATTTTCCATGTGTGGACTCTTATCATCCCAGGCGGTGCAAAGCATGCCAGAGATATTTTTTTCTGCTGCCAGTTCTATAAAACTTTTAATAGAAACAACCCCTGCTGATGCAGCCCCTTTATCCCTGTCATCCTGCTGAAATAACATACCTCCCTCTGTGTTGGTGGCAGTGGCAATCATTGCTTTTAATCCATGTGTTTTATACCAGTCCAGTGCAAGGATGTTACCTGGTTGTTTGGCCATTGAATAATTCCAGCGCATGTACACGCAGTTGTTGGGGAAATCTGTTAGCAGGCTGTCGAGTTTTGGTACACCTTTTTTCCATGCTTCGTTTGCGTCTGCAGCAGTTACTTTATCGCTCCATGTACTAGTGTATAAGCCTGCATATTGAAGCGGCATATCATCCCAAAAAATCGGTATCCGGTTATTTTCTTTTGCAAATGCACATACTCTTTTAAGCCAATATAAATTGAGGCTCATCATACCGTCTTTATCTGCTTTGGGTTTGCAGCGGGGGCATAAGCCGATATTTCCAATTTCGTCACCACCAATGTGTAAATATTTTGAGCCGGGGGTCGCTATGATGGCGTCTTTGTACAGATCAAACAATACTTTGTAGGTACCTTCATCCAGCGGACAAAAAGCCCAATGGTTCCAGGGTAATTCACGCAGCGGTTTATATTCATCATGCTTTAAAATAAAAGTAGCATGGCCCAAACCCTGCACCAGTGGCGTTATTTCGATATGTCTTTCACGGGCATAATTTGTTAGAGCCGCCATTTCATCAATACTGAAAGATTGCGGAGCCCCCACCAGTGGCTGTAGTTGGTACCGAAGCTTATCTTCAAATTCAAAAACGACGGCATTGATTTTATACCTTGCAAGTCGATCGATACTTTCGTAATAATAATTCATATGGTCAAGATGATGCTTTACATCGAAATGCACTGCACGGTAGGAGAGTACAGGATAATCTGTGATGGAACATGAGGGCAATGGCTTTTTAAAATCTCTTGCATCTTCCAGCAATTGTTCCAGGGATTGGCAACCATAAAATAAACCGGCTTCGCCTGATGCAACTATCGCTACTCGGTCTTTAGTGATGGTTAACTGGTAGCCTTCTTCCGAATGGAGAGAAGTTATCTTTTTATCAAGTGTTAATGTAACAGTTCCTTTGCCTGATACCTTTCCAACAGAAAGTTGTGCAAGTAAGTTGCCCATAAGCGGGGGCTTAAAATTTCCTTTCATTATTACCTGTTGCAGGCTTCCAAACTGGGGCCCTGCCTCAGTTGATAGGTGTACACTTTGTGGTTGGGGTAAAATTTTAAATGGATACGGCAACGTGTCAGCATAGCAAACAACACCTATTGAAAATAAAACACAGGTTATTGTTGACAGGAGAAAATTTATTTTCATAATTGTTTTTTATTTGTGGCTCTATGGTTTCATTGTGGCGCTTGTAAGCTTGTACACTTTACCATCTGCTTTGGTTAAGATGTATAATTCACCCTGCATATCTCTTCCAAAATGCAGGTCTATGCGGTCACTTCCGCAAACTTCCTTTAATGTGTGCGGTTGGTTGTGGATTGTAATTTTCCATTCTTTAATGGTAGCCAGTTTGCCTTGTTTCAGATCGGCCACATCTAAATAAAACAATCTTCCGGAAGGAATATCTCCAAATAAAAATTTGCCTTTTAATTCCGGTATAGCATTGCCCCAATATTCAAAGCCACCCGAAATAGCTTTGCCTTCATCATGATCAAATTCAGCAACAGGATAAGTAATTTTATAAATGCTGTCATTGGCAGGAAGCGGGTAAACACTGCCTAAATTATCAGTGATATCCGCTGAAACAAAATTACCTTCCCTTAACGGCCAGCCATAATCATGCCCCGGCTTCACAAGGTTAAGAGATTCAATATTTGCCTGCCCTACATTACTAACCAGCATCTCACCTGATTTGGTCCAGGTAATACGATGGGGATTTCTAAAGCCATAGGCATACATTTCTTTAACTGTTTTGCTATTGCTGTTTTTTGCAAAAGGATTGTCTGCAGGAATTCCATAATTGCCATTGGCGCTGTTTTTACCCATAGGGTTAATGCGGATAATGCTACCCCAAATTCTTTCGGAGCTGTGTGTAAGAAAACCAAATCCTTCTTCTACACTGCCACCATCGCCTATGCCTATGTACAAGTTTCCGTAGTCTTTATCACTATGTTTGGAAAGAGGGTTGAAGATTATCTCCTGCACACCATGAATGCCTGCAACCACATTTACTCTTAATAACTCCCTGCTTGTTCCGGCAAAGCTATCTGCATTGGGATTTTTTGTTTTCCATTCTGTAAGTACCCATTGCATGGTTACTTTAATAGAATCCGCATAACTAAAGTCGGCTTTGGCTGAACCGGGTGCTTCTGAATGGGTGGTGTAAAAGGTGCCGTTTTTTGCAAAGTCAGGATGAAAAGCAAAACTGCCAAATCCTGCGGCCAGGCCGGGTTTATTAATGAATGTAGCTTTCTGTTTTTCCATATCCAAATAAACAACGGGCTTATCCTTGTTCATTTTATACAGCTTACCCTGCAGATCATTGATAAATATTTTTCCGGTAACCGGTTGAAAACTTAGTTTGGTTATTCTTGCAAATGGAGGCTTATTACTAGATGCCGCAATTTGTGTGAAGGGTTGAAGATTTACAACGAGATTTGAAAGTGCAATGGAGTCGGGAATTGGATTGGAGATGCCGTTACCTTTTTTCTTCGATCGTGACTGAACGGTTTCTTTGTGGGAGTGAATAAAAGCAATCATTGCATTCAGCTCTTCCTCATCTAATCCATCAAATGATGGCATCACTGCTTGTTTGTATTTTGTAAATAATTCAACGGCCCGTTTATCACCAGATGCAATTACCTGCTGTGAATTTTTTACAAAAGACAGCAGCCAGTCTTTCGAAACACCGTTTGTTACGCCACTCAATTGCGGGCCAATTCCATCCTGCCTGAAGTTATGGCAACCGGTGCAGTTTTTGTTGAAAGAAAGCTCACCTGCTGCAATCGTTACAGCATCTGTTGCAATTGTATGTTTTTCTGATGACTTACCTGAATTGCATTGTGTAAAAAAGTTCAGCAATATTATTGTAGCTGCCGAAATCACTAAGAATCTTTTGTTCATTTTTAAAGAGCTGCGTGAATAAATTTATTTGTAATGAAGTGGCCGATATATTCACAATTTAATTACTTGCCGGTTAAACAAAAACTATTTTAATTTTTGTTGGGGAACACCGGCAAAACTTAGTTTAACCGGCAATATAAAACCTTTGTCATCAAAAAATAATTGTTCAATGCAGGTAGCTCTGTTATTGGCAGCTGTTTCGCCAAGAGGTCTGCGGTGATACACTATGTACCACAGATCTTTTTTAGCATTGTGCATAATGGAATGATGCCCGGCACCAGTTGCAACAGCGGTATCCTGCTGCAATATTTTACCTACTCTTTCAAATGGTCCAAATGGATTATCTGCAACTGCATAAGCAACCGAATAGTCAGGTCCGGTCCAGCCGCCTTCGCTCCACATAAAATAATATTTATTGTTGCGCATAAACATAAAAGGCCCTTCAACATAACCTTTTGGTGTAATTTCTTTAAATGTGGTGCCATCATCAAAAGGAACAATGCCTTTAAAATCATTTCGTAACCGGGCAATATTGCAATGCTGCCAGCCACCATAAATAATGTAGTACCGGCCATCCAGGTCTTTAAATACAAACTGGTCTATCGGCTGAGCGCCATTGTAAAATTTATCGATTAATGGTTTGCCCAAATAGTCTTTAAAAGGCCCTTCCGGTTTATCTGCAACAGCAATACCAATACCGCCGTACTCGTTGTTGTTTTGTATGTCATTGGCAGCAAAAAAGAAATAATATTTTTTATCTTTTTCAACAATGGTAGGAGCCCACATGGCACGCTTTGCCCATTTAACGGCTGCTGTATCCAAAATATGTGCATGTGTTTTCCAATGCACGAGGTCATCAGAAGAAAAAGCATCAAAGAAAACCTGTTGCTCATATTTGTCCGAATAGGTGGGGTATATCCAGTACCGGTTATTAAATATGGCTGCTTCCGGATCTGCATACCAGCCTTTAATAATTGGGTTGCCGGATGTTATAACTTGTGACTGAGCTGTACAAACTATAAAGAATAAAAAAACAATGCTGTTGTAAATACATTTCATGTTGTTGTTGATATAATTGTTGCGTAAATGTAAAGCCACTATTTTAATTATCTTCAATAAAATGTAAGCCATGGAAATTGTAACTAAAAGACTAACCTATTTATGCGATACCATTCCACCATTGCTAACTGCAATTGATGAAGAATTATTTTCAACAAAAATCAACCCTGGCAAGTGGAGCAAGAAGGAAATCATGGGGCATCTCATTGACAGTGCCACCAACAATCATCAACGTTTTGTTCGTACACAATTTCAAAATAAACCTGCGATTGTTTACGACCAAAACAAATGGAATGCATTTAATTTTTACCAGCAAATAAGTGGTCAACAAATTATTTCTTTTTGGACGATTTATAACCGCCAGTTAATTGAACTTATCAGGCATATTCCCAAAGCTAATTTGCAACTCGAATGCAGGGTAGGGGAAAAACTTTTGACACTTGATTTTTTAATTACTGATTATGTTGAACATTTGGAACATCACTTAAAGCAGGTTGTTATTTATTGATAGTAAAAAATAATCCCGAAATATAAATTTCAAAATTTTACCGCATTTTAGGTTGCACACAGAAAACGGGTGCAATTCAAATTGTCAAAAGTGTTGCCAACTTTTTGTAGGATTATTTCCATTCAGCAGTAGCTTTCGAAAGGTTGGCAACCCTGGAGTCTGCGACAATTTGAAATGCATCCCAGAAAACCACTGCTTGTGTCTATGGATTTTATTCGCTAAATTTATAAGGGAAATTTAATGCAACAAGTTTCTTTTAACTTTTAAAAATCATACAATGAAAAATTTTATAAAAATCATTTACAGCCCCGGTGGCGAAAATGAAAGCGGTAATACTGCTTCAGATAATAAAGAGGATCAACAGGAAGATGCACAAAAAATTCCTGTAAACAAGGAAGAACACAAAACAGTTGTGCAAAAAATTAAAGATGCACTGAGAGACTGGTCTAATAAAGACGAAGCTGATCAGGAATTTGACGATACAAAAGTGTAACAGTAATTTGCTTCAAGGTTCGTTGGCTGATAGACTGCAGCAACTTTGGCCCGAAAAAAATGGGTGACACAGTATCTGTAAAAACAAAAAGAGAGCAGTTATTTTAAGGGCTCTCTTTTTTATGTTGTATTATATTATATTATTTAGCCGCTACAGCAGGCGAATATTTTTGTACTTTATTATTTATGGGCGCAATAGTTTTTAAATAAGCATAAATAGCTTTAAGGTCTTCATCATGCATCTTGCCATACATGGTCCAGGGCATAAGACTGTTAAATTCGCCGGGCTTTAATTTAGTAGCAAGTGTGGCGGAGTCTGAACGGGCATGAAACAAAGCAATAAACGTCTCTTCAGTCCAGCTGCCAATTCCAGTTGCATTGTCCGGCGTTATGTTACCTGAACGAACTGTACTTCCATCAGGAAATGGGAATTCCCTTCCTCCGCCAAACTCAGTACCAGCTACCAGTTTGCCTTTGGCAAATTGTGTGTGGCATTCCTTGCATGCAGCAGCATTCACCATATATTTTCCATAATTTACTACATCTGTTTTAGTCGGCATTTTAGTTGGAGCAGCTTTTTGTGGGATGGTATTGATAAGGATATTCATGGGGAAGTCGGAGCTTGCCTGTGGCACTGCATTTAGGATGGGTTTTAATGTGCGGATATACGCAATAACACTTTTGATATCTTCTTCATCCATCCGCCCATAATAAGAATAGGGCATTACAGGAAAAATAGCTTTACCTTCTTTAGTAACACCAGTTGTAATTACCCTGAAAAGCTCACCATCCGTGTATCGGCTGATACCTTCCGGTGTAATATTTTTAGCATAATAAGTTCCGGGAAAACCAAATTTTTGATCAAATACTTCACCTCCCTTTCCGTGCGTCCCTTCAAGTGGAGGTCCTGAAAACCTTGTCCAGTCTCGGTTTGAATGGCAATCAATGCAAATGGTTACATGGTTGGCAAGATATTCGCCCCGTGCAACCCGTTCTGGTGTTTGCTCAATCTTCATTAACGGAGCAGCACCAACATTTGGTAAAAAAGCTTTGATATAACCAACTGCTGAAAGTACAATTAACAAAAGCATTATTAATAGTCTTCCAAAATACTTTTTAAATTTTCTCATGTTGATTTTTTATGTTTTATCAGGTTAGAAAGTAAAATATACTATTTATTTTGTTTTTTATAATGATAAAGAATATTTATTTCATTCTATACTGTTATGCCACATCTACCACACTTGAGTCACCGACAATTTAAAATGCCTAATAGGTTGTAGTAAAAGTATGTAACCCAGGCATGCTTAATTAATAAACAACTTTTTGTAAGAAAAAATCGGGGATGGTATTTTATGCGGTGAAACAATGGCTACGGTTAGTGTAAGCTGGCGTACAATAACTGAAAGTAAGATAAATCAACACTTGCATTTAGGATAAAACTTTTATAATTTAACGGCTTATTGCAATTAGTTTGCCAGCATTTTTTAATGATCGTTTTTTTTCGAGACGGTGTGTGTTAGCTGGGAACGTTGAATACAAAGTAGTTTCGCAAACCGTAATAATAACTAATGATAATAACTATCATACTTCAATCAATAATTACATGCCCTGTTTGTGCACACAGCCAGCAAGAAACAATGCCAACCGATGCTTGTCAGTATTTTTATAAATGTTCAGGTTGCAACACAGTACTTAAACCAAAACATGGCGATTGTTGCGTTTATTGCAGTTACGGGACAGTAAAATGCCCACCTGTTCAATCAGGAAAATCCTGTTGCTGACCTTGAAGAGTTGTAACCTGGCCAGCTATTTCCACAGTCGGCATGCTATAATTACTTTGTTTAAATACTAATTAATTTAGTATTTTTGAGTATGCCTTATTACCGAATATTGATATGGACAAAACGAAGGAAGCAACCCTATACCGGCATTCGTTTAATTGGGGAGCCCAACATCAATGCAGTTTTTGCATCCATTCAATCAAAAGCAAATAGTACTTATAGACAAGATTTGATTGATGTGGAAGTTCAGATGCTTTCAAAGTTGTGTAAGGCTGTGCTTGAATTTGAAAAAAGCCCTCATTTAGTTAAATAATATATTGTAGCAGTCGCTATGCTGTACACACAAAATGAAAAATGTCCTTGAATGATGCTAAAGATTTGCGGGGCTATTATGCAGAACCGGCATGAATGAGAAAAATGCTGAAGGAAGATAAGCAACAGTAGCGCATAGTAACATACATCTTTACCTCCGTGATAAGATGTATGTTAAAACAGTAAATACCCGTATTTAATTAAATCGCATAACGATACAATTTTTATAAAAAAAATGTAACCGCTTAGCTGTATTTGCTGTAGTTATTTGTCTTTTTTATTTCGCCATTGTAAACCGGTTATACCAGTGGTAACTGAATTACAAACTCTGTAAATTTCCCTTCATTGATATCTACATTTATCGTTCCGCCATGTGCTTTGATAATATCATAGCTTAAACTCAACCCCAGCCCCGTTCCCTGCCCTGTTGGTTTTGTAGTAAAGAATGGCTGAAATATTTTATCAACTAATTTTTGAGGAATTCCGTTGCCGTT
>JAYWAU010000318.1:0-4133 GCA_043782265.1 Ferruginibacter sp.
GAACAAAACGAAATAAAGAAAAAACAGGAAGAGAATCAAAAGAAACTGGAGAAACTAAATGTTACAAAAAGCGAAACAGAAGCAACCGCTAACTGTCCCTTACAATCATATAGTCCTATGGCAAGCATAGGATTAATATAGTTTCAATAGTTGAGTTGAAGTGAAACAAAACCAAGGTCCCGCCGTAATTGGCGGGATTTTGTGTATACCCAATCAGGCAAATAAACAAGACCGCTAATAAATTTATTTTTAAATTAGGGTTTAAGTTATTTTTGTGCCTCATCATTGTTAGAAACTTTTTAAAATCATTTAATGAAGAATACACCCTTTACAGAAAAGCATATTGCACTTGGTGCAAAAATGGCTGAATTTGCAGGATACAATATGCCCATTAGTTACAGTGGTATTAATGATGAGCACGCCGCTGTACGCAACAATGCAGGTGTGTTTGACGTAAGCCATATGGGAGAATTTATTTTAAAAGGAGATAACGCATTGGACCTGATTCAAAGAATAACAAGTAACGATGCATCGAAATTAACAGCAGGCAAAGCGCAATACAGTTGCTTTCCAAATAATGAAGGCGGTATTGTTGATGATCTGTTGGTATACTGCATGGAAGAAAACAAATCTTATATGCTGGTTGTAAACGCAGGTAATATAGATAAGGACTGGAACTGGGTTAACCAGCATAATGACAAAGCGGTTGAGCTCCACAATATTTCCGATAAAACATGTTTGCTTGCAATACAGGGGCCTAACGCTAATAAGATTTTACAATCATTAACCGATAAGGATATTTTAAATTTAAAATACTACACGTTTGTAAAAGGAACATTTGCAGGTGTAGACAATGTATTAATTAGTGCAACAGGTTATACAGGTGCAGGAGGAGTAGAAATTTATTTTGAAAACAAAGAAGAAGATGCAGATAAAATCTGGGATGCAATTTTTGCTGCCGGGGCCGCCCAGGTAATAAAGCCAATTGGTTTAGGAGCAAGAGATACACTGCGTTTAGAAATGGGCTTTTGTTTATATGGTAATGATATTGATGATACAACATCTCCATTAGAAGCAGGGTTGGGATGGATCACGAAATTCACAAAAGACTTTACCTCCAAAGCAATATTTGAGAAACAAAAAGCAGACGGCGTTACAAAAAAATTGGTGGGTTTTGAAATGATCGAAAAAGGTATCGCAAGGCATGACTATATAATTAAAAATTTTGCAGGAACACCAATTGGAAAAGTGACTTCGGGTACACAATCGCCCTCTTTAGGTAAAGCAATTGGTATTGGATATGTAGAAACCCAATTCGCAGTTATTGATACAGAAATTTACATTAGTATTCGCAATACGTTGTTAAAAGCTAAAGTAGTAAAAATGCCTTTTGCTTAGTGGGACATCGTTGTTAAAAAAAATCTGGCTTTGTAATTGTTTCACAATAAGACCTTGATGGTACATATTAATAACAGATAATTAGTTGGATAGTTTGTAAGTAAATGTAAAAAAGCAATACGGATTGATAAAATTCGAATCTACCTTACGGGAATAGGTATGGATGGTTAAGAAACTTACAGTATTAAAATGAAAGGAACGGTATAGAATTTCTTTATGAAGACAACCCCGAAATTTATAAATAGATACTAAGACAAAAAAGTAATACTGATTAAATTTGTAAAAGTTATTTCTAAAGCCTGTACAAATATCTTATTAATTACCAGTACCAGATTTGTTTTGACCACAAGAAAAAAGCAAACTAAAGTTACTACCTTCAACAATCTAAGGTAATTAATATGTCTTCAATTCACTTAACCATTTTTATTGCGTCACCAACAAAAAGAGTGTTCGATTTAAGCCGTAGTATTAATCTGCATAAAATTTCAACTGTCCAAACAAATGAAACAGCCATTGCAGGTATTACAAGTGGATTAATCAGTAAAAATGAAACAGTAACCTGGCAGGCAAAACATCTTTTTAAAACCAGGCAGTTTACATCTAAGATAACAGACATGCAACTACCTGTTTTTTTTATTGATGAAATGACAAAGGGCGACTTCAAAAATTTCAAACACCAGCATCATTTCAAGGAAGTAAAAAACGGCACCATCATGATTGATATAATTGATTTTGAAAGTCCCTATGGAATTTTAGGGAAAATAGTAAATAAAATATATCTAAAAAAATATTTAGAAACCGTTTTACTAAAAAGGAATAAAGTAATAAAAGAGTATGCCGAAACAGAGAAGTGGAAGGTCATATTAAATTTTTAAAAAATGAAATCAACAAAATTAACTTTACATACTTCACTATCGCCTGCTCTGTTGCACCTATATAATGTAAGTAACAGTATAGTGGTAATTATTGATGTATTGAGGGCTACATCAACCATTGCCACTGTTTTACACAATGGTGCAAAATGTATTATTCCGGTAGATAGTGTTGCAGAATGTATTAGAATAGGCAAACAAATTGAAGGCATTACAGCAGGCGAAAGAGATGGTCAGGTAGCGGAAGGATTATCTTATGGCAATTCACCCTTTGAATATCCCCGGGAATTTGTTAAAGGGAAAACCCTGGTGCTTACTACCACTAATGGAACAAAGTTATTACACATGGCACTTGATAAAGGAGCCAAAAAAATTATTACTGGTTCGTTTGGAAATTTAACTGCTGTTTGCAATTATTTAATTGAACAAAAACGGGATGTAATTTTAGGTTGTGCGGCATGGAAAGACAGGGTAAATATAGAAGACACTTTGTTTGCAGGCGCTGTAATTAATCGCATTAAAGATCATTTTGAAATAAATTGCGATGGATCTCAAATTGCAGAGACAATGTATTTGGATGCCAAAGATGATTTGTTTGAATTTCTTAAAAATAAAGATGCTTCGCATTATCACCGGTTAACAAATTTTGGTCTTGAAAAAGACATTCGGTATTGCTTAACAGAAGATGTAGCGAATGTGCTCTGCGTTTATGAAGGAGGTAAATTGGTAGTTGGTTAGCCAATAACTAATTTTATGAAAATGATAAACTCTTCTTTATGGCAAGAGGGCATTATTTTTTTCGTTACTTTTGTAAATTGCCTTTTTCGAAACAATGTGCCTGACGATACTATTTTAATTTACTGGTAGAATCAGGAGAATAAAAACACATCCGAAATCCAAATAGGCGATTTAAAAATTGTATGGCCCTTTCACATCTCATTAAATACGTTTACAATACCGGATCTGACGAAGTTATCCGTAGAGGAAAAAAAATTCATGCCATTGGGTATGTTGAAATTGTGGAGCATGACGAATTAATGAACAGCGTCACCTTCAGGGTAAAAGACGACACCTATAGCACATTTTATAAAGTCGCCATTCAAAAATACAATGATCCACAGGGTTTATCACTCAGATGTGGATGCCCTTATAATTTGGGAGATATTTGTCGTCATGAAGTGGCAGCTCTTTTTAAACTACAGGAGCTGATAGACAAAAATTTACTCGGCGCAGCCAATCTGATATACAACCAGCGGCATACGGTGGCTAAAATGAAAAATATTGAGTTAAAAGTAATTCGTGTTTTATCATCACCTGAAAGTTTTGAAGCTGCCGAAAATGCTGTACTAACTAACAAAGCAAACATTGTTGTAGCCGCCAATGAGCGGATAGAGGCAACACTTAATTATGAAGGTCATAACTTTCCGCTGGTAATTCAAAAAAACGACGAAAGAAATTTTGACACCTCCTGCAAATGCGATGAAACAGCACATCCGCTTTGTGTGCATAAAACCATCTTATTTCTACAGTTATTACAAACCTACGGTGCTTATTATTTTGATACCATCAGAAACTGGGACAAGGAAAAAAATAAATTACTACAGATATACGGCTATAGTTTAACAGATGACCTTGCCGGTAAATTTGAATTTATATATAAAGATGGCAAACCTTTTTTAAAAGTGTTGGATACCAGTATTAAAAGAGTTGCGGCTGTTGCACCTGTTGAAAGACCCTCTTATATGTACGAAACGCCAAAGCTGCAACCAGAAGTAGCTACCATAGAAGTGCCGCTAAAAAAACTTGGTCTTATTTTTAATTTTAATACTACAGCCTACCCCTATTTTATAATTGATGCCATAC
>JAYWAU010000319.1:0-4125 GCA_043782265.1 Ferruginibacter sp.
GTTATATCTTTAAATAGCGGCATGCCCTGTCCTAATATTATTGGATTAATAAAGAGCCAAAACTCGTCAATTAATCCTTGATTTAATAACGATTGTGAAGCACCAGGACTTCCAAATATTAAAATATTTTTTCCGTCCTGTTGCTTTAATTTATTTATGTTATCCCAAAGTTGGTCGCTAATAACTTTGGTATTTTGAAGTCCGGAATCATTAATAGTTTTAGATAATACAATTTTTGAAACTTTGTTGTACCAGGTAGAATGCTCTATGTCGTGTTTTGTTGCGTTTACTTGTTCACCTGCTGTTGGCCAATAGCTTTGCATCATTTCATAAGTTACTCTACCGTAGAGTGCAGTGTCTGCCTTGTCTGTCATGGTTGCAACAAAGTCAAACATTGCGTCATCAAAATTTATCCAATCCATTTCTCCGTTAAGTCCTGCTACAAAGCCATCAAGTGAAGTGTGCATAAAGAAAATTAAGTTTCTCATTTCATACTTTTATAAATTAGTAATCTTTTATCCGTTAAAGTTTTTAGGGTGTCGAACTATGCTTACAGGCGACGAGAGTTTGTGAAAAAACCTGCGCTGCCAAACAAATATACATACAATGTGAATAGCCTACATGGTGTATGATTTTTGTTTTAAAACAGCATATAATTTATACACGCCTGCCCCGCTTATTGCGGGGAAAAAAACCGACACCAAACCTACTTTACTACACCCGACAAACAGGTGAGTGCTGAGGATGCAGGATTTCCTCTGCGGGTGAAATTATGCCGGTAAAATCATCGCTACAAAATCTACACCGCCTTGCCCTTCATGGCAAATGAGATGGCGGTATCCATTATGCGCTCAGCATAAGGTCTTGAAATTTCATTGAGTGCTTCCACTTTGGTATGGATAATGTCTTTATCATTTAAGGTAAGTGCCAATTGCAAAGCCTGCATGGCGGCAGCGGTTGCTATCATTTCTTCTTTTGAAAGATGGGCTACATTTTTTTGAACAAATTTCTCTGTGGTCTCCAATAACTGTTCTCCTTCAGTTTTGGCCTCTACCAGGGCCCTTGTGGCAATATCTTCTTTTGCATAGGTTATTGAATCCATTAACATTTTTTCCAGTTCTGCATCCGTTAAATTTTCCTGTGCTTTTACCTCAATACTTTGTTCTATGCCACTGCGCAATTCTTTTGCTTTCACTACCAAAATGCCATCTGCATTTATCAAAAAACTCACTTCTACTTTTGGCAATCCTGCAGGCATGCCCGGTATGCCCGTTAAATTAAACTCTGCTAATTTTCTGTTGTCTTTCACCATATCTCTTTCGCCCTGGTACACGCCTATTTTCATACCGCTCTGCCCGTCTTTGTGGGTTGTGTATTGTCTTGCTGCTTTGTTAGGTATTTTTGAATTGCGTGCAATTAATACATCCATTAAGCCACCCATTGTTTCTATCCCCAGCGAAAGCGGTGTAACATCAAGCAACAACACCTCTTTGTTATTACCGGCTAAAATATCCGCCTGTATTGCTGCACCCAATGCTACCACTTCATCAGGGTTAACCGTATCATTTACCTGCCTGCCGAAAAAATTACTAATTGTTTCCTTTACTAAAGGCACCCGGGTAGAACCTCCAACCATTACCACCACATCAATATCTTTTGTTGCCAGCCCTGCATCTTTTAAAGCACTTGTACAACAAACAATTGTTTTATCAACCATTGGCTTAACAAGGATTTCAAATACTTTTTTTGTGATGGTTAACGCATCTCCATTTAAGGTTCCTTCAAAAATATCATTTGTTGACAGCTTAATTTTTGCTGCTTCTGCCGTTAAACGAATGGCCTGTGCAAATGCGCTGTTTTCCTTTAACGTTTCTTCATCAATCCCCGCCTGTTGTAACCAATATTGTACAATGGCATTATCAATATCATCACCACCCAGGTAAGTATCGCCATTAGTAGACAACACTTCAAAAATACCATTGCTGATTTTAAGGATAGAAATATCAAAAGTTCCTCCACCTAAATCATACACTGCAATTGTTTTTTCTTCGTCTTTACGTAAACCTAAACCATAGGCAAGACTTGCTGCTGTTGGCTCATTCACAATTCGCAACACATCAAGTCCGGCAAGTTTTCCTGCATCCCTGGTAGCCTGTCGTTGGGCATCATTAAAATAGGCGGGCACTGTAATTACAGCTTTGTTAACAGGCGTTTTTAAAATGTGCTCTGCCCGTTGTTTTAATTCTTTTAAAATAAAAGAAGATAGCTCTACAGGAGAATAAAATTTATTACCTACCTGAACTTTTACCAGGCTTTGTGTATTGTCGTCAATTACTTTGTAAGAAAAAAAAGAAGCATTGTCTTTTATATCGTTGTACGATTTACCAATTAAACGTTTGGCAGAAAAAATGGTATTTTGGGGTTCTGTAATCAACAAGGCTTTAGCCTTCTCTCCTACTGTTACATTTCCGTACGCATCAAAGTGCACTACAGATGGCACAAGTGAGCTGCTATTGTGTTCCTTTAAAGCAACGGATGTTCTTGTATCGGGATGTATGATGGCAACCAAACTATTGGTTGTTCCTAAATCTATTCCTACAATTATTTCTTCCTTCTGCAAACTACCCGTTGCTAAATTGATTGCGATTTTTGCCATAAAATTAATAAACGTTAAAACCTGTATTTTATACTTCGTGCAAAAGTAACAAATAATGAAGGGCCCCATTATTTAAGTAACCTTGTTCTGTTTCGAAATTGGAAATTTTAAAGTAATTGAAAAAATCAGCAATTGCAAGGCAGCATTAAATTAAGGAAAGTTTACGCTAATGTAAAGCATCAAAAGTTGGCGTACATACTGAGTAATCAAATTAAGCCCTGCAATTTTTTATAACAATAGCAACTGCATTAAGTGTTACAACATTTTTAAACAGGTTTTTTCTTACCAATTACTTCTACTTTAACCCTTGCCAAACCATGCCCTACATAATTTAATTCTTTTGCAGCAATTTTCGACAGATCTACAATTCTTTTCATTTTTGGATGAAGCCTGTCATTTACTTTAACAACAACCGACTTGCCATTGCGAAGGTTGGTAACCCTTACCCATGTGCCGAGGGGTAACACATTGCATGCACAGGTGTATTTATTTTGACTGAATATTTCTCCGCTTGCTGTTTGCCTGCCATTAAATTTATTGGCGTAAAAGCTTGCCTGTCCATACAAAACCCTGCCGACTGAAGATTTAGACTTAGCTGCTGTAGTTATTTTTTGAGCTGAAACAAAATATGTGGAACAAATACCAAACAGGCAGAAAAAAAATAGTTTGGCCATATGCCTGTGGACAAATAAAGATTTTCTCATGCAAGGAAATTGAATCGTTTAATTATTTATCGGTAAAATATTTTTCTCTTAAAGCTTTATCTTCTCCGTAAATATCATCGTAAAATTTAATCTTACCATTTTTTGCTTCGCAACTAAAGTAACGAATAAATAATGAAACCTTATTTTTTACCCCAATTCTTTTAAGTTGTTTACTTGCAAGCCAGGTTTGTATTGAGTCCGTAGTATAGCGCAACGTTTCGCCTTCCTTTACATTCATACTGTCATTTCTTGCAATATAAAATGCAAGTTTTTCCCACTCCTGCACCCGAACACATCCATGACTAAGATCTCTTACCGCATTTTTAAATAAGTACCGTTGATTGGTATCATGCAAATACACTGCGTACCGGTTATTAAAATTAAACTTAAAAATACCCAGCGCATTGTCGTCGCCGCTGCCTTGCATTACTTTAAAGGGAATCCCCTTTGTATATTTACTCCACTTAATATTTGTGGGATCAACTGTCTCCCCTTTATCATCTACCAGGTGCAGCCCTATCTTTGTTAAATAATTTGGGTCATTTTTTAATTTAGGTAAATATTGTTTGGCAATGATACTGGTGGGCACTGTCCAGGTAGGATATACTACCATGTCGGTTATGTAACTGTTTAGCAAAGGGGTTCGGGTTGCAGGTTTACCGCATATTATTTTTGAATCCATTACCATCGTATCATGATCCCATACCTGTAAATAATAACCCGGTAAATTTACCCAGATGTATTTTTCCGGCATTGTATCCGGCA
>JAYWAU010000320.1:0-11392 GCA_043782265.1 Ferruginibacter sp.
GCAACAGCTTTACTTTCGATATGGCGATGGCTGCAGTAACCGGCGAGCAATTAGGTGCCGATGCTGTTACAGATATGCTTACTGTAAGCTTATCCTCTCCGGATTATATTGGCCATGCTTACGGCCCTAATTCTATTGAAGCAGAGGATGGCTTTTTAAGACTCGATAAAGATTTGGGTGATTTTCTTAATTTCCTTGATACGAAAGTTGGCAAAGGACAGTACCTTCTTTTTCTTTCTGCAGATCATGGAGCAGCAAGTGTACCTTCTTTTTTAAAGGAGCACCAAATACCTGCGGGTAATTTTGATAGCCAAACCATAACGGATGAAATAAATAAGTTACTAAAAGAAAAAATAAAAACAGATGGGTTGGTCATTGGTATTTTAAATAGCCAGGTTTACCTTAACCGCACAGTAATTAATGATGCAGGGCTCAATAAAGATTCCATTAATAAATGGGTAATGAATTACCTGATGCAACAGGTTGCTGTAGAAAGGGTAGTGCCTTTAGATGCCTTAAACACTACTACTTTAAATACAAAAGTAAAAGAGATGCTGGCGAATGGCTATTATCCCAAACGAAGCGGTGATATACAGTTAATTTTTAAGCCGCAGTGGATAGATGGTTTTTTAAAAGGCGGAACTACACATGGGGGCTGGAATCCTTATGATGCCCACATTCCGCTGCTCTTTTACGGATGGAAAATTCAGCAGGGTGCATCAATCAGGGAAGTGAGTATGGCAGATATAGCCGGCACTATTGCCTCGTTGCTGCACATTCAAATGCCAAGTGGTTCTATAGGCCATGTGATTGAAGAAATTATGAAGTAGGTTATTAAACTAAAGAGAAAGCTATTTTTTAACATGAATAAATATTATTTATGAAATCTATTTTTGCAATTGTTTTAACCTGTCTGACTTTAACAGCGCAGCAGGGATATTGTCAAAAGACAGGCGTTGATAAAGAAGAATTTTTTAAAAATGAAACGCTTCTTAAAGTAACGATTGAAAGCTACTGGACAAAACTCTTCAATCAAAAAAATAAAGAAGGCCGTACTTTTCCCGCCAGGTTTATTGCCAAAATAAATGATACTACAGATGTGAATGAACCGGTTAATCTTACCGTTAGGGGGCATTTTAGAAGAGACTTTTGCTTTATCCCACCCTTAAAACTCGGCTTTACCAAAACTGATGATTCCAAAATGCATTCGCTGAAATCGATTAAACTAGTAAGTACATGCAAGGTAAATAGTACCTATGAACAATTTTTGGTGAAGGAATTTTTAATTTATAAGATGTATAACTTACTTACAGATAAAAGCCTTCGGGCAAGGTTTTTATCTGTCGATTATAAAGATAGCAATGGCAATAAAAGCAATTTTATAGAACCTGCTTTTTTTACTGAAGATGTAAAAGATATGGCTAAAAGAAATAAATGTATCGAGTGGAAAAAAGGGAAGCTCGCCACTGAATCGACCAACAGAAAACAAATGACGCTGGTGGCGGTGTTTGAATTTATGATTGGGAATACCGACTGGTCAGTTCCCGGCAATCATAATATCCTGCTCATTCAGTCTAAAGAAGATTCTACTTCCGTACCATTTGCAGTGCCTTATGATTTCGATTATTCAGGTCTTGTAAACACAGATTATGCAACACCCGATCCATTGCTCAATACAGAGCATGTGCAGGAAAGGGTTTACAGGGGTTATGAACGTACAATGGAAGAATTAAATGAAACGCTGCAAATATTTATACAACAAAAGGATAAAATTTATGGTATCATAAATAATTTTGAACCATTGTCTGCACGAAATAAAAAAGGCATGACCGGTTACCTTGATGAATTTTATAAAATTATCAATAACCCCAAAGATGTAAAGTATAGTTTTATTGATAAGGCCAGAATTGATTAAGCATAAAAAGATCTTATTTAATTATTCAGTGCAGCGAAATCAGGAAAGCGTTTTCTTTTATTAGCCTGAAATATTTATACTAAAATTGACTTCTTTTTAAATACAGTAATTCCCCTACCTCTTATTAACTTGCGGTTTAGTCATCTTAAATAACTAATTGCCAAAACAGAAATTTGTAAGAACTTTACTTTGGTAAGGATTAGCCTGGAAAGCTGTTTAACAAAATTGTATCTTCAGCGTCTGCCTTGTAAATCATAAAATATTTTTTAAAAGTAACGCTTATGCATCATCGTTCTTTAATTGTTTTTCCAGATGATACTGTGCAATCAATTGTAGATGCTATCGATACAGCCCAATCATCATTAAGAATAAAAATGTTTTTGTTCTCAGACAAGGAACTTTTACAAGCGGTTATTGATGCAAAAAATCGTGGTGTAAAAGTCAAAGTGATGCTAAATCCTGCACGTAGAGATGGTGAGGAAGAGAATGAGATTACACACCGCATTTTACAGGAAGCTGGCATTGAAGTAAAAGATACCAATCCTAAATTTGGTCTAACCCATGAAAAATCAATGGTGGTAGATGATCGGCTTGCATTTGTGAAATCGCTCAACTGGGAAACAAAAAACCTTACTAAAACACGGGATTATGCCATCATTACTTCTCATCCCCATGAGGTAAAAGAAATTATATTGTGCTTTGAAGCAGATTGGGATAGATCCGATTTCGATCCCGGTCCGGAAGCCCGGCTGATTTGGTGCAGTGGTAACGGAAGAGAACGAATAGCCAGGTTCATTGATGGTGCAGTACATTCTTTATTTGTACAGAATGAACGTTTTCAGGATTTGGTAATTATTGAAAGAATCATCAGGGCTGCAAGCCGTGGAGTAAAAGTGCATGTGATGGTTCGGCCTCCTCATACATTAAAAAAAGAAAAACTGATTGAAGGAGTTGGAGGATTGCGGATAATGAATGATGTGGGTATAAAAATTCATAAACTCAAACACCTGAAATTACATGGAAAAATGTTGCTGGCAGATGGCTGCAGGGCGATAGTAGGATCAATCAACCTTGCCCCGGGAAGTTTTGATGATCGTCGTGAACTGGCCATTGAAGTAAACGATACTGCCATTGTTGAGCGGCTTCAAAAAATTGCACATTTTGATTGGGAGAATTCTCACCCGCTCGATCTTTCTGATGAAGGACTATTTAATGACCTGGAAAATAAAGGTCACGGAGGGTCCGATAAATTAGTGCTGGACATTGGTATCAAAAAACATAAAAAACATAAGAAGTAATTATGCCTGGTGATGTACCTTTCGTTAAAAATAACAACAACAAACAAAATACGTATGATGTTATCGTTGTAGGTTCCGGTATCAGTGGAGGTTGGGCTGCAAAAGAACTTTGTGAAAAAGGACTCAAAGTATTGATGCTTGAAAGAGGAGACAATATTGTACATCCAAACTACCCGACAGCTACAAAAGATCCATGGGAATTTCCTCACCACCTGCATTTATCCGAAGAAGATAAAAAACAACAGTTTGTTCAAAGCCGGCATTGGTCTTTTAAAGAAGATAACAAACATTTCTACATCAACGACCAGGAAAATAAATACGAAGAAGCCAAACGCTTTGATTGGATACGGGGCAATATTGTTGGAGGCCGTTCGGTACTTTGGTCGAGCGCATGTTATCGCTGGAGCGACCTTGATTTTGAAGCCAATTTAAAAGATGGAGTTGCCATTGACTGGCCAATAAGATATAAAGACATTGCGCCATGGTATGATTATGTTGAATCATTTATTGGCGTAAGTGGTAATGCAGATGGTATTCCCCAATTACCAGATGGCAATTTTCAACCTCCCTTTGAAATGAATGCGGTAGAGAAATATTTTAAAGGAAAAATTGAAACCAGTTATGCTGACAGAAAAGTAATTATGGGCAGAACAGCTAACCTTACCAAAGCGGTTAAAGGAAGGGGGCAGTGCCAGGCAAGAGATTTGTGTCACAGAGGCTGCCCGTTTGGTGCATATTTTAGTACCAACGCCAGCACCATGCCAGCAGCTTATGCTACTGGCAATTTAACGGTGTGGCCACATTCGCTCGTAAATAAAATACTGTATGATGATCAAAAAAAGCGGGCAACAGGTGTTGAGATAATTGATACCAAAACCAACAAGGTTGAAGAATTTTATGCCCGGCTTGTTTTTTTAAATGCATCTACGGTAGCAACGGCCGCCATTTTATTGAATTCAACTTCCAGCCGTTTTTCAAAAGGACTTGGTAATGGAAGTGACCAGGTTGGCCGTAATTTAATGGATCATCACAAAGGGCTTTCGGCCAGTGCAAGTGTAGATGGTTTTGAAGACATGTATTACTATGGTCGCAGACCAAGCAGCATATACATTCCCCGGTTTAAAAATGTAAAAGAAAAAGACCCTGCTTTTCTCCGGGGCTATCACTTTGGCGGATCCGCTTCAAGAGGACAGCAACAAAATGCCAATGTTATTGGCGAAGCATTAAAGGAATCTATGACCGAGCCGGGAGGCTGGCGAATGGGGCTTTATGCATTTGGTGAATGCCTGCCTTATGCCGATAACCGCATTACTTTAAATCAGGATAAAAAGGATAAATGGGGGAGGCCGGTTATCAACATCAATTGCGAATTTAAGGACAATGAAAAAGCCATGCATGCAGACATGGGCACTACAGCAAAGGAAATGCTGGAAGCTGCTGGCTTTAAAGATATTCACATCAGTAACAATATTTCTTTTCCCGGCAATGCCAATCACGAAATGGGGGTTGCACGCATGGGCAACGATCCCCAAACGTCTGTATTAAACAGTTTCAATCAAATGCACGAAGTGCCTAACGTGTTTATTACAGATGGCTCCTGCATGACTTCGGGTTCTTGTGTAAACCCTTCGTTAACCTATATGGCACTAACAGCAAGGGCCTGTGACTATGCGGTTAAAGAATTGAAACGAATGAATATTTAATTAGCAGGTACCTTGTTAAATACAATTCTTAGCATGGCTTTGGTAAGAATTGTATGGAGCTCTAAGCTTTATGCTTGCAAATATTAACCATGTGTTTTGTGGTGAGTATACAATTTTATAAACGCACCAATCTCTATAAAAAAACTATTGCTTAACTGCTCTTTTTGAAGTACACCATCCACTGCATAACTTGCCGCATTAACAGGAATCGCAAAATCCGGGGTGGCGTATAAACTCCAATGGCTGGTTTCATACATCACGGGTACCGAAATTTCATAATCTAGTATATTGAATTTATTCTTATCGTTAAAAACCAAGGTTTTAATAACGCTGCTGCTACTGCCGCTACTGCTACTTTGAGCATGTCCTTTTCTGTGTGCAGCTGTACTGGTTACTACGCCTGAACTGGACGTTTTTGTGGCAAATGTAAATTTCCTATTTTGATAGTAAGCCTGATTGTAATATTGCGTTCCTGCATTCATTTCTATAGCAGGAGCTATGGCCCATTTCTTTGTGCCATCTCCCATTTCAAAATAGTGTGATATTTTAAGATTGGTAAAAATATCTGTATTATTAGAAAATAGAAGGTCGGCACCTGCATTGATAGCAACCACACCTGCATCATACCCCAGGTTAATTCCTGTAATCACTTTTAGCTCCGAAGTAACCGCATAACTTTGGTCTGTATAAAAGAATTTGGCCGCAGTAATTTCACCTTCTAGTTTTTTAGAGATATTAAAGGCATAGCCACTTTCGAGCGTTACAAGATCAATTCTTTTTGTATCTGCTGGACTAACCAGTAAGGAAGCTCCTCCACTAATATAAAATCCTGATTTGTTGAAATACCCAATAGAGGATCTCAGATAAGGTACTATAGAAGAGTCCTTTCTGCCTGAATAAATTGCATTTGATAAATAGTTAGCATCAACTTTAAAGAAAGATTTTATATCAAAAGAAGAATCTTTCTTTTCTACATTCTTCAAAATATTTTGGGCATTAGTATTGCTCCAAAAAAATACGAGAACTGCTAATAATAGCAGGCGAGAGGTAAATTGGGATTTCATATAAATTGGATATTTTAAGAAGAACGGTTAAAGTAAGCCATTATTTTATTAATGTTTATATTTCTATTTACTCAATATTTGAAATAACATCTGAATAACATAACTAACGTTTATTACATATAAGCAGTGGATATTATTATTGCAGAATTTACTTATACATTACATGGTAAACCAATTGTTTTTTAACTATTCTATTTTTTAGTTGTTACACTGTAGCATCTTTAAAATTTAGAGCGTAGGCTCTTTATTTAAAGCCCCGGCAATCTTGAAAATATCAATAACAGAAAGCAGGGTTCTCAAACAAAAATAATTTCCATAAAAAGCTAAAAAAATTATAAATTGTATAATGTTTTTTTTAAAATTTCAAATTAGATAATATGCCCGTTTACGAAATTAATATCAATAGCAAACCTTACACGGTGGATGTTGAAGCAAACATGCCACTGCTTTGGGTAATACGTGATTTTGTTGGATTAACAGGAACGAAGTTTGGCTGTGGCATAGCGCAATGTGGTGCCTGCACGGTACACCTGGAAGGTAATCCAATCAGGTCCTGTAGTTTTCCGGTTGCTGCCGCTGTAGGAAAAAAGATTACCACCATTGAAGGGATTTCTGAAAATGTAGATCATGCCATTCAAAAAGCATGGATCGAGTTGCAGGTACCGCAATGTGGGTATTGCCAGTCGGGGCAAATTATGAGTGCAGTGGCTTTGCTTAAAAAGAAGCCTTCGCCAACTGATGCAGATATTGATGCTGCCATGCAGGGCAATCTCTGCCGTTGCGGAACATATCAACGTGTCCGAAGCGCCATTCATCGGGCGTCAGAATTAATAAAATAACCAGCTAATTTTTTACCTGCCTCTAAAAGACAGCGCCTAAACATTTCAACTACCAATTATGCAAACAACAGCATCCAATATTAACCGTCGTAAGTTTATAAAGCTTACGGGCATTACCGGTGCCGGCTTTATTGTGGGTCTTTCAGTAAGTGGAAAAAATGGAACTCCTGCAATTGCCAATCTGAGTAATGCAGCCGATTCGTATGAGTTAACACCATATGTTATCATCGAAAAATCCGGTGCCATAACTATTTATAATGACAAGCCGGAAATAGGGCAGGGAACCTTTCAATCCATCCCTTCGCTCATTGCAGAAGAACTGGAAGTGTCGCTTGACCAGGTGACCATTAAACAAACCGGCGGCGAAAAAAAGTTTGGACCAATGCAGTTTGCCGGAGGTAGTATGTCGGTAAGATCAAGTTATGCATCGCTGCGAAAAGTGGGTGCCAGTGCCAAGGAGATGCTGGTGAAAGCGGCAAGCCAGCACTGGAATGTACCGGTAGAAGAATGTTATGCAGCAGAAGGGAAAGTGTTTCACCAGCCAACCGGCAAACATCTCAATTATGGGGATTTGGCAGAAACGGCCGCTAAACTGGAAGTGCCGAAAGAGCCGAAATTAAAAGACCCTAAAGATTTTAAATTGTTAGGAAAAAATGTACAACGTCCTGACATACCACTGAAAAGTAGTGGTAAAGCTATTTTTGGTATTGATGTTAAAGTGCCTGGTATGGTGTATGCTTCTGCTGCATATTGCCCGGTGTTTGGTGCAAAATTGTTAAGTTATGATGATGCAGCAACAAAAAAAGTGAAAGGTGTAATTGGTGTTGAAAAATGCGAGAGAATTTTTGGAAAATATAAATACGAAGTTGTTGCAGTAATTGCAGACAATTACTGGGCCGCCTACCAGGGCCGAAAGGCACTTGTAGTTAAATGGGATTATAAGGGCAATGAAAAATTCAATTCAAAAACATATGAGCAAGGTTTGCGTGACCTTTCAAAAAAAGAAGGCGTAGTGGCACATAACCAGGGTGATTTTGATAAAACTTTTGCTGCTGCACCATTACCATTAAAGGTGGAAGCCTTTTACGAAACGCCCATAGTATCACATTCGCCCATTGAGCCCATGAATTGTGTTGCAAGTTGGTACGATACCAATAAACTGGAAATATGGGTATCAACACAGGTGCCGGGAGATATCATCGGTTCATTCGCCAAAGCATATAGCATCCCTGAAGAGAACATTAAGGTAAATGTACTGTTCAATGGCGGCGGCTTTGGGCGCAGGTTGTATAATGATTACATTCATGAAACCGTTCAGCTGACAAAAAAAATCGGCAAGCCTGTTAAATTAATCTGGACAAGAGAAGATGATACTCAACAGGGCCCTTTCAGACCAATGACTTTTTCTGCTATGAAAGGTGCTTTATCGGCAGATGGGAAAGCGGTGGCGTTTCAACACAAAGTAATTGCCCCTTCACTGGATGCTTCTGAAAAAGAAAATTATGATCCTGCTAAGCCGGATGGAACTATGACAGAAGGTATCAGTGAACAGAAGTATGAAATAGCAAACATGAAGAACCTCTATGTGTATGCTGATTCACATCTTCCGTTTGCGGCATGGCGTGCAGTAACAAGTACCACCCTTGCATTTGCCCACGAATGTTTTGTTGATGAAATGGCAGTGAAGGCCAAGAAAGATCCAATGGCTTTCAGAATGGAAATGCTCACCAAAGATTCTGATACAAAAAATGTGCTGCAAAAACTAAAAGAGGTTTCTAATTGGGGCAAACCTCTACCCGCAGGCTGGGGACGAGGCGTTGCACAGTACGAATTTTTTGCAGGGCTTGGAGGATATGTAATTGAAGTATCAAAAAAAGGAACCGGTATAAAAATAGAAAAGGTATATGCGGTAATTGATTTGGGAACAGTTGTAAATCCAGATACAGTAAAAGCACAGGTAGAAGGCGCCGCCACAATGGCTTTAACAGCTGCTATAAAAAGTGGGATCACATTCGATAAAGGACAAACTGTACAAACCAATTATCACAACAATCAACTGGTACGCATAAACGAAATGCCAAAAGTTGAAGTTCATATACTGGCCAATGGCGGTCCAAACATCAAAGGTGTTGGCGAACCGGGATTGCCTCCCTTTGCACCTGCACTTTGCAATGCTATTTTTGCAGCAACAGGTAAGCGCATCCGTAGGTTGCCTTTTGATATTAATAAAGTGTAAACGTTAGTGGTGAGTAGTAAATAGAGAATCATCAATAGGGTTTAGTTAAAAATTTATTTCTGTACAAAAGGTTATTTTTCAATTAGTATAGTTGTGCTGCGACCCCTGCCATTAGTGGTTGACTCTCTTGCTCTTTTTCAGCTACAGGAAACAACGAAACACAGTATGTTTGTTGAACGAATTTTTTAAATTATTTAAAGCATGTATAAAATATTGGCATCGTCACTAATTGTTGTAATGGTATTTATTTTTACCACTTCTTTTTTTCAAAAATATAATCTTCCTAAAAGTATAGAACGTGGACAGGAAGTGTATACGCTGAATTGCATGAACTGTCATATGATGGATGGTAATGGAACGCCTGAACTTTATCCGCCATTGGCTAAATCAGACTACCTGAAAAAGCCTGTAAAAACATTGATCAATATTGTACTGCAAGGGCAAAATGGCGATGTGGTTGTTAATGGGAAAAAATACAATGTAGAAATGCCTGCACAAAATTATTTAACCGATGAGCAAATTGCCGATGCACTCAATTATTCCCGAAATAGCTGGGGTAATAAAAATGCTGTTGCAGTAACTCCTGAGCAGGTAAAAGCACTACGCAAATAACAGCAACCATTCGTTTAACAAGGTTTGCAATGAAAGAAATACAAGATATTATAAAGGCATTTGAAGAAGCGCAATTGAAGCAACAGCAAACAGCTTTAGCAACAGTGGTGCATGTAGAAGGTTCCAGTTACAGGAGGCCCGGTGCCCGTATGCTGGTAGCAGAAGATGGCCGTTTAACAGGAGCTATAAGTGGAGGTTGCCTGGAAGGTGATGCCTTGCGCAAAGCACTGCTTGCAATGCAGCAACAAAGGCCAATGCTGGTAACCTACGATACCAGTGATGAAGATGATGCTAAACTTGGTATGGGACTTGGCTGCAATGGAATCATCCAGGTATTGATAGAGCCAATTGATACTGCCGACACAACCAATCCCATTCAACTATTAAAATTAATTGTGAGCCGCAGGCAGAAAGCAGTACTGGTTACTTTGTTTTCTTTACAGGATAAAAAAGGGCTTCAGCCCGGCACCTGTATGCTACTGGCAAACAATCAAATTATTTGTGATAAAAAAATACCATTGAAAGATATTTTGTTGCAACACGCCCATAAAGTATTGTATAAGCAGCAATCTTCTTTTAAAAATTATATAAACGAAACGCAGCAATTGACAGCATTTATTGAGCTGGTACAACCTGCTGTTTCATTGGTAATAATTGGTGCAGGTAATGATGTACAGCCTTTAATAAAAATGGCGGATATACTTGGATGGCAAACCACCGTAGCGGATGGAAGGCCGAACTATGCAACTACAGAACGCTTTGGCAGTGCCTGCCAGGTATTGGTTTCTAAACCAGAAAATGTATTGAGCCAGATTGCTATTGATGTGCAAACCGTGTTTGTACTGATGACCCACAACTATAATTATGATATGGGGATGCTGGAAATTTTATTAAATAAAAATGTTGTGTATATTGGTATGTTGGGCCCACGAAAAAAGAAACAGCAAATATTAGATGAATTAGGAGAGAAAGGAATGTATTTTACAGCTGATCAACTTTCAGTATTACATAGCCCTGTTGGTTTGGATATTGGGGCTGAGACGCCGGAAGAAATTGCATTGTCAATCGTTGCCGAAATAAAAGCCATATTAGCAGGAAGAGAAACCCTGTCGCTTAAAAATAATACAGCAGTTATTCATTCCCGGTCTGCAGTAAAAATAGAAGAGGTTACAATAACTACTCAACAATAAAATACCAAGACTATTTCATTGCATCATTATACCATCAATCATTGCGGCATCATATTGCTGTCTGCCGGTAGTTCAACCCGTTTGGGTAAACCCAAGCAGTTACTCCATTACCACGGCGAAGGATTGTTGCATCATATGGTAAATGTTGCCGTAACTGCACGTGCAAAACCATTGGTAGTTGTTTTGGGTGCCAATGCTGATTTATTGACTGCTGAAATTGATGAAGCTAAAGCCAGCATTGCAATCAATGAAAACCACAACACCGGCATGGCTTCTTCCATCATTACGGGCTTGAAATATTTGGTTGAAAAAAATCCTTTGACAGATGGTGTAATTATTATAATGTGCGATCAGCCATTTGTTACTGTCGGATTACTTAACGATTTGATTTTTACACAGCAACAAACTGGTAAACCCATTGTTGCCAGCAGCTATGGAAATACAATCGGTGCTCCGGCATTGTTTCATAAAACTATTTTTAACGAATTGTTATTGTTGCAGGGCGATACAGGAGCCCGGAAAATTATTCAGCAAC
>JAYWAU010000321.1:0-11391 GCA_043782265.1 Ferruginibacter sp.
TGCTGCAAATAGGTTTCTGGAATTTTGAACCGGGCATACTGGGCAAAATTGGATTGTTCTTTGCCAAAGCAGGCACATTTGTTTTTGGTAGCGGCCTGGCAATTGTTCCATTTTTACATGCCGGCGTTGTAACCGAAAATCATTGGTTAACAGAACAACAATTTTTAGATGCAGTAGCTGTAGCGATGATTACGCCCGGGCCGGTTGTAATTACTGTTGGCTTTATCGGCTATTTGGTGGCCGGCTTTCCGGGTGCCTGTGTTGCAGCGGCGGCTACCTTTTTACCCTGTTATTTGCTAACCGTTATTCCGGCACCCTACTTTAAAAAGATAGCTGCCAATCATTCTATCAAGGCTTTTGTTGATGGCATAACTGCTGCTGTAGTGGGCGCACTGGTTGGTGCCGTAATTGTAATTGCAACCAGAAGCATCATTGACGTTAACACAGCATTAATAGCAATTGCAACCGTATTTGCATTACTTTACATCAAAAAAATACAGGAGCCTTATATGATTGCTATTGCGGCATTAATTGGTATCCTGATAAAACTAATTTTATGAACAGAGCCAACTTTTTAAAATCAGGAACCTTATTAGGTGCAGCATCGCTGCTTTCAACAGGCAATGCCTTTTCACAAAATTTAACCGATAATAATATTGATAAACTGGTGGATGCCAATGGCAACTATATAATGCAGGCATTGCCATACAGCGAGAATTTTTTAGAGCCTTATATGGATGCAGAAACCATGCACCTGCATTACACTTTCCATCATGGTGGAGCGGTAAAGGGCGCTAACAAAGATTTGCAGATGATTAAAAAAGCATTGGACGAAAACAATTTGGAAACAGTTGATTACTGGACAAAGAAATTATCCTACCATTTTTCATCGCATGTGTTGCATTCTATTTTTTGGACAAATCTTACCAATAAAAAAAACGAGCCGTCCGGCGAATTGCAGAAACGAATTGAAAAAAACTTTGGCAGCTTCGACAGGTTGAAATCCTTGATAGCCGCCACTTCAAAAAATGTTGATGGTAATGGCTGGGGCATTATTGCTTATCAACCTTACAGTGATAGCTTAACCGTTTTGCAATGTGAGAACCATGAGAAACTTACCCAATGGGGAGCCATTCCGTTATTGGTAATAGATGTTTGGGAACATGCCTACTACTTAAAATATAAAAATAAAAGAACAGATTTTGTTGATGCTGTATTCAATATTATTAACTGGGATAATGTGGCACAACGGTTGAATGATGCAACAAAGTTGATTAAATAATTAATTTTAAATAAGAGTTAACCAAGTTTCCTTCTAACCATTTCTTTTTTTATCAAACCAAGTTCTCTGCCCGTTTGTCCACTAACGGAAGAGTTCTCTTCTGCCCTTCTCATCAGGTAAGGAATCACATCTTTAATAGGGCCAAAGGGTAAATACTTACTTACCGAACAACCGGCTTTTGCTAAATTAAAAGTGATGTTATCACTCATGCCATACAATTGAGAAAAATGTACATGCGGATGATTGAGCGGAATATTTTTTTGTTGTAATAATTCAGTAGCGGTTAAATTAGTTGGTTCGTTGTGCGATGCAATAATAACAGCGATAATATCCAGGTGTTCAATACAAAATTTTACTGCGTCATTATAATCTTTATCGGTACGCTCTTTATCCGGTTGTATGGGTGATGAATAATTCATTTCTGCTGCACGCAATCTTTCCTTTTCCATGTAGGCACCCCGAACCAGTTTGGCACCTAATACAAAATTCCTTTCTGCTGCCGCTTCGTAAGAATCACGTAAAAATTTAAACCGGTCGTGACGGTAGAGTTGTATGGTATTGTACACCACTACCCGTTGCTTGTTAAATGTATCCATCATCAGGATTGTCAGCGCATCCACCGGATCCTGTATCCATGTTTCTTCTGCATCCACCAGTACGCCTATTTTCTTTTCTGCCGCAGCTTCACAAATACGCAGCATGCGAACCCTCACACGGTGCCATTCCTCCTTTTCTGTTGTGGGTAAATTTTCTATTACTGACAGATAACGTTTCATCAACGTGCCCGTTGCTTTGTTCATTAGCTCATCAATTTTTTCTAGCAAAGCAAAACGTGAAAAACCGGTTACCTTAACACTCATAAAAGGAATGTTCGGTTGGGTGGCAGCATAATTAATCACCCGTATAAATTCTTCGGTAGAATGGTCGAAACCCGTTTCTCCATCGTCACCTCCTTCTACTCCATAATCAAGAATTACCTCCACATGATAGGCACCCAGTTTTTTAGCAACAGGCGCCGTTTCTTCCAATGTTTCCCCTCCAACAAATTGTTGAAAAATGGTTTTTTTTATTACAGGTGTTGTAAAAGGCAACTGCCATTTAATAGCAAGCGGCGTAAATTTTAAACCAAGGTTTACAAGCCAGGGTTTACCCATGGCGCTAAATAAAAAATGGGCATTTTTTAATTCTGCATTTTTTTTATACGCAAATGCAGACTCCGTATTATCGAATGAAATAGAATGATTAGTACTCATACAAATTGAATGTGTGGGCAAATATAAGCAATCCATTTTGAGTGCTTTTACAGCATCAAAGAAGAATTACCGGCTTTAATTCAGCAATGTATTTTACTTTCAAAAAATCAGTGTAAACAATAATTATTATTCAACTAACAACATTAATTTTTAGGAAATTTATATTGCCTGGTGATTAAAAGGCTGCAGCACCATTTCGCTTACTACACCGCTTGTTGGCTGCTGGCACAAAAACCAGATTGCTTTGGCAGCTTCCTCGGCCTGTACCATTTTTTCACGCTGCACTTTTAATTCAATGGTATCCCAAAAAGGAGAATCAACCCCACCTAAAAACAAATTGGTAATGCGTATGTCCGTTCGTTTCAGTTCTTCCCTGATACTTTGCATCATGCCTGTCAATCCATATTTACTGGCACTGTAAGCTGCCGCACCCGCCATGGGCACTTTGCCCAACACGCCGGGGATATTGATGATAAGCCCTTTCTTCACTTCTTTCATTGCAGGTAAAAATGCTTTTACCAATAAAAAAGGGGCATATAAATTATAGTGGAGTGTTTTTAAAAAATCAGCTTCTGTTAATGTGTCCATTGGCTTTATAATGCCGATACCTGCTGCATTTACAAGAATGTCAATGGAAGCCAACTGCTGAAAATATTTTTCTTTTAATTCATTTACTGCATCTGGTTGAGAAATATCCAACGCAAGTATTCTTTCAGCTGGTATATTATTTTCTGTTGCCACCTGTTGCAATTTGTCCACATTACGGCCGGCAAGAAAAAGTTTTGCACCGCTGCTAACTAATAATTTTGTAACTCTTGAACCAATGCCGCCAGTTGCACCTACTACCAGAATATTCTTTCCATTTAACGTTTCCATATAAAAGTGTTTTACCCCCAAACAAAGCTGTACTCATTTTGTTTAGTAAATTATTGTAAAATGAATGGGAAGTATTTACCCTATGTTTTATCAGCAAAAAATTAACCCGGATATAAAATGGAGAAAATAGCATTTACGGATAAAGACATTGACCGCATAATTGAAATGGCATGGGAAGACCGCACTACTTTTGAAGCCATTGAAGTTCAGTTTGGGTTAAAAGAAAAAGAAGTAATTGAGCTGATGCGGAAAGAAATGAAAGCCTCCAGTTTTAAAATGTGGCGCAAGCGCACCAATGGAAGAACTACCAAACATGCTGCGTTGAGGGGTGATGAAGTGAATCGTTTTAAATGTAAAAGTCAGCGGGCAATATCACATAATAAAATTAGTAAAAGGTAACTACTGAATTTTAAGTTGCACCTTTTGCAATCAACTTGTTGATGCCCCTCAACAAATACCCATGTTGATTTGCCAGTGTTTACATGCGTAAATGAGCCATCATAAAATCATACATCAGCCATTGCCCCTTATCTTTGCGCAAATTGAATACATGGATAAGAAAGCAAATGAATCGTTGGTAGTGATGACAGAACTGGTGTTACCAAACGATACCAATACATTTGGTAACCTGATGGGTGGCCGCCTTATGTACTGGATGGATATAGCCTCTGCACTGGCGGCGATGAAACATTGCGGATCGCCGGTAGTAACGGCTTCCGTTGATAATATATCTTTTGAAAACCCTATTAAACTGGGCAATGTGGTACACATTGAAGCCAAGGTAAGCAGGGCATTTAAAACCAGTATGGAAGTGCACCTGAAAGTTTGGGGAGAAGATGCCATCCATCAATACAAATACAAAAGCAACGAAGCTTATTTTACTTTTGTTGCGCTTGACCCTAACAGCAACCCTAAGCCTGTAAACCTCCTGATTGCTGAAACTGAAGAGGAAAAATCTTTGTATGAAGGTGCATTAAGAAGAAGACAATTAAGATTGGTATTGGGGGGAAAAATGAAGGCTGAAGATGCAGGAGAATTAAAAGCATTGTTTACCAAATAGGCACTAACCACCCGGCGTATAATTAAAGGGCAGCATATTGGCTGCCTTTTCGTATATCCAGTAGCCGCTGTATTCTACGTCCATCGGATTGTTAATAATGCCTGCATTGTTGAGACTTATAAAAGGTGCTTTAACAGTAACATACGAACGAAAACCCACCGGTAAATTTCCCTGGATAAACGTATTTTTTCTTAAATAATTTTTAGAGGAAGGGTCCCTTTCATATTGCACCATCAGTTTACCGGGAATGGTAACATTGTAATTATTACTATCGCTGCTGTCTGCCACAATAATTTGTGTAGCCGTAACGCCCACAGCCATCGCCATTTCTTCCTGTTCATTGGGCTTAACGTTGGTTGTTTTACTACTACTGTCAGTTGAAAAATGAAGCGGTTTTATAAGGTAAACCTGGTAGCCTTGTTTTTTAAGATCGTTGGCAATTAGCGAGCGGTAAAAATGCACTGTACTGCCATAATAACAACGCTTACGATTTTTAACCCAACTATTTTTATCGCCCATTTCTTCAAAACGGGTGTATCCATAATAAAAGGTTCTGCCATTATTTTCATCATAAAAAAATTCGCCCAATTCAAAACTAATTTTGTAACCCAACATTTTATTAATGATTATCAAAGGTGTATCACTATAAGCTTTAATCGAATTTTTTGCACCGCCACTGGTAAAATAAATATCCCTTTTATTTTTGATGCTGCTGCGGCTGGCCTCTTCTGTAATACCTAAAAATTCTCTTTCAAAAATAGCCAGGTATTTTTTTCTTACTGCATCTGTCAGTATCAACACTTCTTTCAACTGCTGTTCTTTTGGAGCCAGTTTAAATACAATATTTTTATCCTGTATACCTGCTTCGCCCGGTTTAAAAACGATCAACTGAAATCCAACGCCAGAAATAATCAGTTCTGCATTGGCCATATCCGGTACCGGTATAGAAAATTTACCTGTAGCGTTGGCACTGGTACCAATAGAAGTGTTGTTAAAATACACACTGGCCCCTTCAACAGGTAAACCGGTAGCTTCGCTTATTACGGTACCCCGTATGGTTTTTTGTGCAATGGAGGTAAACGGTAAAAGTAACAGTAAAATAAAAAAATAATTGTTCGCTTTTAGTATTAAGAATTTCATATGGCTTGCTTATTAGCTGCACGCTTTACCTGCCAATGTGCAGTTGCTGTTTCGTTTTGCAAGAATACAACTTTTACCTCTTCCCCTGCAACAATTACCAGTAAAGTTCATTCAATTAACAGGTTCCAATCTTTACCATGAATATTATTTTTAATGTAAATAGTACCTGCTTAAACTTGTAAAGCTTAACCGGTAAAAAGGAAATGTGTTATTATTCCGGCTGGTAATCGTACGGCAATATATTCGCTAACCGTTCATACAACCAATAGCCGGTGTAGCTTATGGCCGATGCATCACTTAAGGCCCCGGTATTGTTAATATACACCGGCGATGAATTAATGGTGAGGTAACTTTCAACACCTTTATTAAGTGCCCCCTGTACAAACACATTTTGAGAAAGATATGCCTTACCATATGGATCATGGTAGTATTGCACCAGCAACTTTCCGTTAAACCGGATTGAAAAATTATTGTTGCTGTCTATGTATAATAGCTGTTGTGCCGTTACCGGAACAAAAGCATCCAGGTCGTCTTCCTGCACCGGCACAGCAGTTTTGGTATTCCCTTTTGCCGTATCTACTTTCAGTAAAAAAGTTCCAAATCCCTGTTGTGGTAACTGGTGCGCAAGCAGGCTCCTGTAAAAGTGCAGGGAGCTGCCATAGTAACAACGCTTTCTGTTCTTTCCGTATTTTTTAGCATCGCCCGTTTCTTCATACCTGCAATAGCCAACAAAATCACTCTGTGCGGTAGCATCATTATACGAAAATTCAATCAGGTCAAAACTGATTTTGTATCCCAGCATGGCATTGTCAATTACCAGCGGCTTATCAGCATAAGCAAAAAAAATGTTGCTGCCCGGGGCAGATAAAAAATAAATACTGGTATCGTTCAATATGCTGCATTTAGCAGCTTCAGCCGATATGCCCAACACAGTGCTGTAAAAAATTTCAAGCCATCTTTTTTTTATAGCGCCATCAAGCGGTATTGTATTTTGTGGTGCAGGTTCTTTCCCCTGTAGTTTAAACACAAATTTTCCCTGCGCTTTCAGCTGTGCTGCTGTTGGTTTAAACACCAGCAACTCGTACCCACTGCCGGATATTACGAGCTCTGAAGTAATATAGTTGAGGCCTGTAAAAGTAAATGCACCCTGCTGGTTTGTTTTGGTGGCAATGGTGGTGTTGTTAAAGTAAATGCTGGCATTGGCTACCGGTACATCTGTAATTGCATCCACCACTCTGCCACTAATACTAATTTGTGTATATGCAGGAACGTAAAAAAACAACAGTAACAGTAAGCAGCAATGCAGCCACTTTATTTGCAGTGCGCTCATAGTTTAATTATCTGTTGAGCTTGTTAAATGATGTTTTCCTTTTAACATGTATTGCCTGCTTTGTTCTATGGAGTCCATTACCTGGGCTAAAATATTTTCGCAGGTATCGTTGTAATCTATTACCAATGGATCTTTAAAAGTAACCGAAAGCCTTATGCCCTTCTTTTTAAATTTCAATCCCTTTTTATTAAAGGCTCGCCAGTAACCGCTGATCACCACAGGTATAACTATGGGACGATGGTGCTGAATAATAAAAGCAGTGCCTTTGCGCCCCGGGGCAAAGGGTTTGGTGGTACCCTGGGGAAAAGTAATTACCCAATTATTTTTTAAAGCTCTTTCAATTTTCCTGGTGTCACTGGGGTCTAAATTTTTTCTCACTTCCGTACCGTTTTGCACCCATGTACGCTTAACCGTTATGGCACCACCCAGGCTCAATATTTTACTTATCCAGTTGCTTTTCATGGTTTCTTCGGCAGCCACATAATTTATTTTAGTAAAAGGCCACAGCAGGTAAAAAGGTATGCCCAGCTTGTGTTTCTTTCGCCAGCTAACGGCACAAAAAATATGGATAAATGTTATTACCTCTGCAAAGTAAGTCTGGTGATTGCTTACAAACAACACATTTTTCTTAGGCAGTTTGTGCAAATTTTGCATGCCGTTTACCTGTAGTTTATTAAAGATGTTTATGCCCGGGTAGGTGATAGCTCCAACAATAGCATACACAATCCCCTTAACAAACCTGCTCTCTTTAAATTTTGTAAAAAAATTCGACATGTAAATATTTTAAACCGGCAATCGCTACTGCAATATACGGATTAATCATTTTTCAATTTAGCCGGGCACTTATTTATTAGCCGGTGTTTTTCAACAATCAATAAGTTAATATCTTTACCGCTATGCAATTGAATACAGTAATTTTTGATATGGATGGACTGCTGATAGATTCAGAGCCTTTGTGGGGCGAAGCAGCCTATGAAATTTTTGGCCGTTATAATTTTCAGTTAACCAAAGCGCAGTATGCCACAACTACGGGTATGCGCACAAAAGAGTTTGTTGAGTGGTGGTTTAACTATTATAAAATTGATGCCCGCCACAATGAAGAAGCCGAAAATGCCATACTGCAAAATGTGGTAGAAAAAGTTGCCACCAAAGGGAGAGCCCTGCCCGGTGTGGAGCATATTTTTAATTTTTTTATACAACGTAATTTTAAGATTGGTCTCGCCACTTCTTCGGGCAAACCGCTGATTGATGTGGTGGTTGATAAGCTGGGCATCCGTAATTATTTGCAGTCCATCGAATCGGCGGCCGACCTGCCTTACGGCAAGCCCCATCCGCAGGTATATTTAAATTGTGCAGCGGTCCTCAACAGCCACCCTACCCAATGCATTTGTTTCGAAGATTCTTTCAACGGCCTCATTGCAGCCAAAGCTGCCCGTATGAAATGTGTGGTAGTGCCTGCTCCACACGACAGTAAGAATGAAAAATTCAACGCGGCAGATTTAAAAATTTCTTCGCTCATTAATTTTAATTCGCTGCTGATGCAGACTTTGTAAAAAGTTTTTGCCCTGGCTAAGAAGCAATCTGGAGCATCGTTGCCGCCCTCTTGTGCCGTATACCATTGGGGAACTTTTATGGAAGCGGATAATGATGGAAGTGATCAATCCTGTATGATAAAGACTTCTGCTGCAGGTAAATAAAATACTACATTGCAGTTGCGAAGTTTTTCTTACAAAGTAACCTTTCGCTTATGTTTTAACCTTACCAAAACAAAAAGCTTGCAAAGATTGACGAAAGTTTGACCTAAAAAAACTTTCGCTTATTTTAATTAGCGGTCATTGTAAAACGACACCTTACAAACTTTGAACTGACCGAAAATATATAACACACCCAACCATATTTTAGACAAAAAAATGACACGACCAGACATTAACGAGATTGAAACAGGTGACGAACTCAAACGTTGGTATTGGCTAAAACAAGAATTGGTAGATTTTTGCAAACGGACACAGCTAAGTTACGTTGGAGCAAAGTTTGATATTTTGGAAAGAATTGCAATTGCGTTAGACAAAGGAATTACTAAGAAAGAAAAAATATCAGCACCAGGCAAACCAACCTCAAAATTTTTTTGGTCAAAATCACTATTAAGTTTAGACACTGTTATTACGGACAGTTATACCAACGGACCTAATACAAGAAAATTTTTTAGGCAATATTGCGGGGATAAATTTCATTTTAGTATTCCGTTTATGGACTTTATGAAAAACAATTGTGGTAAGACATTACAAGACGCAATAAATGAATGGCAAAGACTGAACGAACAGCGTAAAGACAAAAATTTCAAAAGCGAAATTCCAGCAGGAAATCAATACAACAAATATATTAGGGACTTTTTTGCAGACAACCCAAATATGACAATTGAACAAGCAAGACATTTTTGGAAACTTAAAAGAAGTTTACCATTGGGAAGACACATTTACGAAAAGAAAGACCTAAAACTGCAATGAAGCATAAAGAACCCCTAACATTCTAAAAGTAATATTTTTGAATCTACATAAAGTGTAGAAAAGTAAAGCAGGTAACATTTTTTGCTATTGTTCCCATTACCTGTTCAAAATAAAAAATTATTTTGATTTCTTATCCATTGCAACTAAAATTACACCTGCTACAATAGCAAGTCCGCCTGCGTATAGTGGCCACTCAACCCTTTTATTTTCTTTTTTATTAATTTCAATAGGGCCAATGTCTACCACTTTTTTGTCGGTAGTAAAATTAATCCCCTTAAACACAAACATCAATATGCCTGCTGCAATTAATACTATGCCAATTATTTTCATACAAATATTTTTGCTTTCATAAAGCCAATTATAATGCCACTAAGTAAAGCGTTATAATTCTTATAAATTTATATTTATACACATCAGTTGGGGAAATTTTTCACCATCTCAGTTCAGTTGGCTATTCTCCGGATGGTAACAGCCGTACAATCAAGCTTTTTTGAAAATGAAAACATTTGTTTGCCCCATGATTTACCATGGATTTTACAAAGAAGATGTGGGCTGGATTGGCGATGCCGTAGCCGAAGGCGTAAAAGGAATTGGTGGTAAATTTCCTTTGTATGCCGGCTTGTATTTACCCGATTTTAAAAGTAACGATGACATTAAAAAAGGAATTGAACTCGCCATGGAAAATGGTGCAGCTGGTGTTTCCCTGTTTGGAAAAGTAGATGCACCGGTACTGGAAATATTAAAATCTATTACGTAAATTTTGCAACATTTTTATTGTAAAATCATCGTCAGTTATAGTTGTAAATAAATTAAAAACTATAACTGTATTGAATTATCTGGTAATATGCCAGTCGTTAATTTTTTTTCGCCTCTTATTTTTTGCAGGTGTTTTAATATTCTCTTTTGAGGAATATTTTCACGATCATCACTTAGCAAAATTGACCATGGTTTTAAGCTATCTATTTGTGAAAATATTACATTTAAAATAGCGATAGTTGGTAAGGCCAGAAAGATTCCCGGCAGGCCAATAAGCGACCCGCCAATTACAACTCCAACAATGGTCATCAATGCATTTATCTTAACTTTTGAACCTACAATCTTGGTCATTAAAAAATTGGCATCTAAAAAATGAATGGTCTCCATGCTAATTATTATCCAGATAATTGAATTCATACTGGATGAATTACCCAATGTTACCAATACCGTAAAACCCAACCCTGTAAACAAACCTACATATGGAATGATATTGAGTACTGCTGCAAATACACCCAGGAAAATAGCATACTTAACACCGATTAGTAATAAAACAATAGAGTTACAGGTTGCTACTATGGCCATTTCTATTAACAAACCGGTCATATATTTCTGAATAATTTGTTTTGATTCAAGCAATACATGTTGAACACGTTCTTTATGCTGGGTGCTAAAAACTGCAAACAAAAATCTTTTGATCAAATGCCGGTAGCACAGTATCAGGAATGAATAGGTGGCTACCAGTATAATCAACACCACAGTTTCTGATACAGTAAGAAAAGTTTGCCCGATATATTGCCCGCCGGAATGCTTTACACCTTCTCTGGCATTATCAATTAACGCCTTTTGTTGTGACGAACTGATATGTAATTTCTCCTCTACAAAATTTTGCAACTTAGTGATATGTTCAGCTAAGTGTTCCCTTATAGAAGATACATCATTTAAAAAGCCTGCCATCTGTGAAGAAAGAAAATATACAATACCTGCAATTAAAGCGAGGGCAAGTATTACTGCAATAAAATTAGCAAGGGTTGAAGGGAAATAACATTTTTCCAGCAAAATTGTAATGGGAAGCAGCAAAATTGATAACAGGATAGAAAAATAAATAGGTACCAATACCCCGTGGCCAACGTAAATAAAAATCCCAATCAGCAAAATCATTAAAAGCTGGTAACTCAATTTTTGAGGATAGG
>JAYWAU010000322.1:0-4122 GCA_043782265.1 Ferruginibacter sp.
TATACCCAAAAATCCGAAGGCCAGGTAATTACAGTTAAAATACCCAATTCAACAGGATTTAACAACCTTAGAATTAATGTTGGAGAAACAAAAAACTGGGGCTACGAGGCTGATTTGAAGATTCAGTTAATTAGAGCGAGAGATTTTAAATGGGAACTGGGTGTTCGTTATTCTTATAACGACAATAAAGTTGTAGACCTCTATCGAGGCATTAATGAGTTTCAGTATGGAGGTTATTCTTATGCAAATACCAACGTAATTAAAAATTCCCGTTTTCCAATTTTAAAAACAGATGGCTATAATTATGCAGCCGATGGTTCTGGAATGAGATTGGTGAATGCTACAACCGGCTACCCTTTGAGAAAAACCACGCTAACACCTAGAGGTGGAACACTAGCTCGTCATATAGTAGGTGCAGGCACTAAGGTTAATTTCAAAAATATTTCCTTAAACGCCAATTTTGAATATCGCGGTGGTAATGTAATGTATAGTGATTTGGGAAGACAAATGACATTTACAGGCTCTGGTGCCTGGACATCAAACAGGGCTCCTCAAATTTTTCCTAATTCGGCCTATCTTGATGGATCTGGTAAAATAGTTCCAAACACAACTGTACAGGTTCGTGAACCTGAGTATGCTTTATGGGTAAATAACTATCGCTTAATTTCTGAAAACTTTGTTACTCCAGCCTGGTTTATTAAATTAAGAGATATCAATCTTACTTATAATTTTTCGCCAAGAGCGCTTGCGAAAACAAAAGTATTCACAGGAGCAAGCATTGGTTTTTTTGGACGAAATGTGTTCACAATTGTTGATAAAGCGAATCAGTTTACAGATCCGGAATTTAGTTATACAACTGGTAATGGTCTTGGTATTAATAATACCTCGCAAACACCACCGGTGCGCCAATTCGGATTTAACGTAAACCTCGTATTCTAAATACCAACCTAAACAAAAACAAATACAATGAAATTCAAATCAATTTTTATACTAGCACTTGTTGCAATTGCCGGTACAGGATGTAAAAAATCCTGGTTGGATATAAATACCAACCCCAATGTACTGCCTACTGCAACGCCCAATTTTGTATTCACCAATGCCGTGAATACCGCAACTTCTAGTCTTTTAAATGCCAATGAAACTGGTTCATACTGGTCAGGGCAATGGACGCAGTCTAACGGGTACATTATATCTACTACTTTGTTTGCCTATAATTTCACCAACGGTGATTTTAATTATTGGGATGGTATGTACGATAACCTAAACGACTTTCAGTACGTAATTGAAAATGCTGAAGCCAGTAATCAATCATTTTTGAAAGGGCCAGCCAAAGTTATGAAAGCTATGCTTTTTCAATACCTTGTTGATATGTACGGTAACGTACCTTATAGCGATGCCTTAAAAGGTGTTGGTTCTTTAGCACCAAAATTTGACGATCAGAAAGTTATTTATGATAACCTGATTGTTTTGTTAGATGAAGCGATCACTGATCTTAAGGCCAACGAATTCACTAGCGCAACCACCAGCTCTGATATTGTGTTTAAAGGCAACACATCCAATTGGGTAAAATTAGCCAATTCTCTTAAGCTGCGTATTCTAATTCACCAATCAAGAGTTGCAGGTAAAGAAACTTTTATTACAACTGAAATTAATAAAATTGTAGCAGAGGGATCTGGCTTTATAAGCGGCAATGATGCTGGTGTGGGTGGAAATACTTTTTATCTTGCTACAGCGGGTAAATTGAATCCTATTTATGATAGATGGGGATATGATGCCAATGGTGCAAAAAGGGCTTTAAATAATTTTCCAAGGTTGACAGAATATTTTGTAAACACATTAAAAACTACCACGGATACCCTCCGTTTGAAAAGGATAGGATACGCCAATGGAGGCGAAAGTAGTGCCATTGCCGGCGTAAGTTCAAAGCCTGAAATAGCTGCTAACTATACAGGAGTACCGTTTGGGAATAGCTCTGGTTATTTGCCTTCAGCAGCTTCTTCTTTAGGGCCAAGTTTGTTGATAAAAGGACAATACAGCCGCCCATTTATTTTATTTTTGGGGGCAGAAAGTCAGTTTTTATTGGCTGAAGCAAAACAGCGCTTTCCTGCCGTAACATTACCAGGAACGGCTCAATCTTATTTCGAAGCAGGTATTAAAGAATCATTCCGCACCTTAGGTGCAGATGTAACAAAAGCTTCTGAATTATATACAAGTGGTAAGGTTAATGCAGACTGGTCTGCTTCTACAGACAAACTGGCCGCAATTGCTACTCAAAAATGGATAGCTTTGGCCAATTTTGAAGGACTGGAAGCTTGGACAGAATACAGAAGGACAAACCTTCCTGTAACACCACAAAGCATTCAGGTGGTTGATACAAAGCGACCTGTACGTTTCTATTATCCAAATACAGAATCAGGGTCAAATGAAGCGAATGTTAGTGCACAAGGTACTATTGATGTATTTGCAACTAAATTGTTTTGGGATGTAGACTAATCTAAATTGATAGAATATTTTAAGAAGGGGTTACCATTTCGGTAACCCCTTCTTATTTTTATTTAAATAGTAGTCAGGTAATTAGGTATTGCAAAATAATTGGTTAAATCTATCATATGCTTGATAGTAAAACCAGCAAAGTTTTTAAACAAAAATACGTTCCGCTTCATATCGTTTGGTAACATTCGCTTAACATATGCGTAACTTTTCGGTAACATTCCGTTCACTTTGGCTTAACATTCAAAGCGTCTCTTTGCATAAATTTAAAAGCATGAGATTTTTTGGATTATTACTATTTTTATTTACCGTTTCTCTTAACTCATTTTCTCAAAAAGGTAAAATAGAAGGCAAGGTTACAGATGCAAAATCCGGATCAAAATTATCAGGAATAAGCATATCTGTAAATGGAGAAAAAAATGGGGTAACTACCAATACAGATGGATATTTTCAAATTACATTGGAAGCAGAGAAGAAGTATATTGTAAAGCTTTCTTCAGTGGGATACACAACAAAAGAATTGGCAGATGTTGAAGTAAAAGCTAATGAAGTTACTCATTTGGATATCAATCTTGAAATTGCATCTAAAACAGAAACCGGGGTGATTGTTAGGTCTTCTGCAAAAAAAGAATCTGTTGCTGCTTTGATTTCTTACCAGAAAAATACCCCTGTGGTCGCCCAGGTAATAAGTGCAGAAGCCATCCGCAGATCACCAGACAAAAATACCGGTGAAGTTTTAAAAAGGGTACCGGGCACATCAGTTCAGGAAGGTAAATATTTAGTGGTAAGGGGTTTAGCTGACAGGTATAACCAAGCCATGCTAAATGGTATTTTGATGAGTAGTACAGAGCCAGATCGTAAAACATTTAGTTTTGATATTTTACCATCTGCTATGATTGATAATATAATTATCAATAAATCTTTTATACCAGAACTTCCCGGCGAATGGGCTGGTGGATTGATTCAGGTTAATACAAAAGATGTTCCCTCAAAAGACTTTTTATCTATACAAATTGGTACTGGTTTTAATACTCAAACAATTGGTAAAGATTTTTATACTTACAAAGGCAGCAACACCGATTTTTTAGGTTTTGATAATGGACTACGGGGCTTACCCGCAGGCTTACCTCTAAAAGCTGATTTTGCTGCATTAGACAATGGTGCCAAAACGGCCTACGCAAAAGACTTTACCAATATCTGGAGCACAGAAAAAAATAAAAGTAACATATTACCTGTATTAAATGAAAGCTTTTTAATTAATGGAGGGTTTAATAAAAAGCTTGGTAAAAACAATAAGTTATCAGCTATACTTGCTTTGAATTATAACCGCAGCAACAAGGCAATAAATTTCGAAAACCAGGTAAACCTTTTTCAAAATAATACAGCCAGTTTAAATTTTGATTATTTTAATGATAAGTACAGTACCGAAATTCTGGCGGGAGCGCTGGCTAACTTTACACTGCAATTAGGAAACAATAGTAAGATTTCATTCAAGAATATGTTGAATGTAAATACTACTGATTATGCAACACTTAGAACCGGTAAAGATTTTGAAGCGAACCCGGCAACTGGAGATAATGTAAGGGCCTCAGAACTGGCTTTTAAAGCCAATACATTTTTTAATACGCAGAT
>JAYWAU010000323.1:0-4114 GCA_043782265.1 Ferruginibacter sp.
ATCACAATCTGTGATGACATACCCGTAAAAACGGACTGTTTCGGCACTGCCTTACTTCTTTACAGAACAGGGCATAGCTATGCTAAGCGGTGTTTTAAACAGTGATAAAGCAATCAGTATGAACATTGCCATTATGAGGGCATTTGTTGCGATTAGAAAAGTATTGCTTTAACAAAATGATTTGAAAGTTCAACTGCAGGAAATAAAAGATCGCCTTGGTGAACACGATGTACAACTGAACCAAATTTATGATGCCATGGAAAATTTGTTAGATGAAAAAGCAGCACAAAGAAAATGGAACGAAAGAGAACGAATTGGATTTTAAAAACAGGACTTATCTAAAGCAAATTTGAGGCAGTAGTTTTGTTGATGAATTTAAAATTTCAGCAGACTTTAGGGTTGCCCATCTTTCGAAAACTACTGCTGAATAGGAATAATCCTGTAAAAGGTTGGCAACCCTTGCGGCAATTATAAAACACCCGTCTCATTGCGGCTGCTTTATAATTGGGTAATAAAACCATTTACTATTATTAAGATTTTATATAGGGTTAAACGAAAATACGGAGGCTAGAAAAGAATTATTGCAGAACAGGTATTTTACTCAATTACCTTCTCCTCAATCCTCCCGGTTTGCTTATGTTTTAAAATAACTTTCTTAGCACCATAATGCGTCATTTCTTCTTTTATCAGGTAATGATCGGCATCGTATTCTACCAGGTGACTAACCTTGCTTAGACCGGTTTGTCCACGCCAGATATCCAGCTCAACCGGTTCCCATAATTTTGTTTTGGCAGATTTATAAGCCGCATCAATTACAGCGTTCACTATATAGCCATCATAAAATGTTTCTCTTGGTGTGGTACCATTTTCCATGCAATTAAACATCTCTGCAAACATGTGGTTGTAGCCAAGGTCGTTTACTTCATCCCCCACGGGAAACAGCCAGCCACTGTTACTTTCAGCTTTCTCGGCGACATAGTCGGCACCTTTGCCGGTGGTAAACATTTCCAACCCGGTACGTAAAAAATTATTAATCCAGATAGTGCCTTCTGTACCCATTACTTCATCCCTTAGGTCAAGCCCGCCACGAAAGGTCCAGCTAACCTCAAACTGTGCCATGGCACCATTTTCATATTTTATCAGGCCAATGGCATGGTCTTCTGCATCAATAGGTTTCACCTGCGTATCTGCCCAGCACATTACCTCTACGGGCTTTATATCTTTACCAATAAACGAACGGGTAATTTCAATACAATGACAACCAAGGTCGAGGATACAACCACCGCCCGCTTTTTCAATATCCCAAAACCAATCGCTGTGCGGACCAGGGTGTGTTTCTCTTGACTTAGCCCAGAGTATTCGGCCGAGTGCACCATTCTTCACGCTTTCGTACGCCTTTAAAAATTTGGGTGCATACACAAGGTCTTCCAGGTAGCCATTAAAAATACCGGCTTCTTCTACTGCCAGTAACATACGTTTGGCTTCGGCAGCATTACGGCCTAGTGGCTTGGTGGTAATGACTGCTTTTTTGTGTTTGCAACAAAGTAACACTGCTTCTTCGTGCAGGTTATTGGGTAAGGCAATGCACACTACATCTACATCCGGATGGGCAATCGCTTCTTCCATATCTGTTGTGTAGCGGTCGCATTTATAATCGGTGGCAAATTTTACGGCAGCTTCTTCCCGACGGGAATATACCATAGTGACCTCGTCTTTACTTCTTTGGCCCTGTAATGAATCAGCGTAAAATCTTCCGATAAAACCGGAGCCTAGCATAGCAATTCGTTTCATATTTGTTGGTTGCTTTTTTGTTGAAATATAGTATTCTGTACAAATGTACTATCCGCCGTGACACACAACCTGTAACGATATTCAATCGCTACTTTGAAGCGGGTACAATAATTTTTAAGCAATGATTTAACCGGCAGCGGCTATTTGTTTTTTCTCTCTGAAAAATAAAATAAAATAAACCAATACCGCTGCTGCAATATAAGCAGGTACAAACCATATCTTAAGCCAGTTGTGGCTTTCACCAACCTGGTACATATCAACTATACGACCGGAGAACCAGGTACCAATGAACATTCCCACACCATAGGTTGCAAAAGTGAACAAACCCTGTGCTGAGTTTTTTATTTTTTCTCCTGCTTTTTTTTCTGTGTACATATAGCCGGTTACAAAAAAGAAATCGTAACACACACCATGTAAAATGATGCCGGCATACAGCATCCAGGAATTGGAACCTGTGTCACCGTAGGCAAAACAAACATAGCGTAATATCCATGCGGCCATCCCCATCATCAACATTTTCTTTACACCAATCCTGTTAAATAAAAATGGAATGGCTAAAATAAATACTGCTTCAGAAACCTGGCCAAGCGTCATTTTACCAGCAGCGTTGGCAAAATTTAATTCATTCAAAAACTTATTTGCAAACCCGTAATAAAAAGACAACGGAATGCAAACAAGAATGGCAGCTATAAAAAAAATGAGGTAAGGCTTTTCTTTAAACAACACAAAGGCATCGGTGCCAAGAGCCTTTGAAGCAGAGGCATCTGCATTTTTTTGTGGTGGCGTGTTGGGTAAAATAAAACTCATTAAACCCAATACAATTGAAACGCCTGCAGCCATGTAAAAAGTGGAAGAAGTTTTTTCTATTCCCAAACTGCCAATGAGTACACCGGCAACGATCCAGCCAAGTGTGCCAAATACCCGTACCCAGGGAAACTGTTTGCCTGGGTCTTCCATTTGATGAAAGGCAATACTGTTGCTTAATGCAATGGTGGGCATGTAAAGCAAAGAGTAAAATAAAATGACCCAATAAAAAGCTGTGCTGTTTTCGATGGTGGTAGCCAGCAATAATAGTGCTCCGCCAACTATATGCAGTACACCCATTATGCGCTGTGCTGCGAAATATTTATCAGCAATCATTCCCACAAAAAAGGGCGATATCATGGTGGCAATGGCCAATGCGCTGTAGGCGGCGCCAATCTCCGTACCTGTTGCATGCAGATGCTCGCCCATGTAGGTGGCCATTGTTACATACCATGCCCCCCATACAAAATACTCAAGGAACATCATGGCCGATAGTTTAATTCGAATGGTAGGTTTCATTGCAGTGATTTAGTAAATAATAGAATTAAATAAGTATTAAAATCTGATTAGCTAAAATATTGATTAAGTCTCAAACTTCCATTGTACGGCAAAAAAATATAAGGAATTATATTTCAATGCCATTTAGTTAAATTGATTATCGTTCCGCAGGAACGTAACATGGGTAGTAGAATATTATTCACGATGGATTACCGTTCCGTTGGAACGAAATGTGCAACATATTTAAATACACATTGTCAATTTATTTTGCACAACCAGTTGCATATACTGTTCCTGCGGAACAATCTAAACCATTATAATTTTTCTACCCACCTTCCGTTCCGATGGAACGAAAGAATTATCTTAACTAAACGGCATTGAATTATTTTTTTGTTTGTGGGTTACGTTTTTTGGTATAAATAATTTATTCAAACTCCCACACAGTTTTGTAAATGCCCTGTTTTTCCACATAACTTAAAAAAGCATTATAAAATGCATCGGCCCCAATGGTGGCACTATCACCTATTACAAATAATTGTTCTTTGGCCCTTGTAATGGCCACATTCATGCGGCGGTAATCTTTTAAGAAGCCAATCTCTCCATCGTCATTGCTCCGCACAAGCGACAAAATGATGACCTCTTTTTCCTGCCCCTGAAAACTATCAATAGTACTTATCCGCATTTCTTTTGGCAAGGTTTCTTTGGCTGCAGCAACTTGTCCTGCATAGGGAGAAATAAAAGCTGTTGTTAGCGGATTCAAATTTTCTGAGATGAGTAATTTTTGTACTATCTGTAATTCACCTTCATTTTGCAGACTCATGCCATTGCTACCCTGTTCTTCATTATAGCCTGAACCTGCGGTATCAATGAAACTGATATGGGCATCTGTATTTTTAAGATGTGCAGCTGTTTGTAAAAGACCATTGTAAAAGTAGGCACTGCTAAAACCTGCAATGGCTTCTCTCATACGGTATTGGATGTTTAGTAAGAAAATATTATTAACCGATGCAATACTCCTTTC
>JAYWAU010000324.1:0-4113 GCA_043782265.1 Ferruginibacter sp.
GATTTTCTGCAAGTGTAATTGCCCTGGCAATATTTTTAATTGGCCGCCACTCGCCCAGTTCGTAGTGATTATTACCATTAATTAAATGATTCAAAGTATCTCCTTTAGAGAAAGATTTTGGCGGATCTACTCCCAGGCATCTTTCTATCACATCCGCAATCATTCCTTCCAAACCCATCGTTCTTCCATCATCCGGACTATAAATTCTACTGATGCCGTAGTTATGCAATTCTTCTATCTCTAAAGGTAAAATAGTTCCGCCGCCGCCACCAAATATTTTGATGTGACCGCTACCGTTTTCCTCCAGCAAATCTTTCATGTATTTAAAAAATTCTACATGTCCGCCCTGGTAACTGGTGATGGCAATGCCCTGCACATCTTCTTCAATGGCACATTCTACAATTTCGTGTACGCTTCTATTATGGCCAAGGTGAATGATTTCGGCACCCTTGCTTTGCAGTATGCGGCGCATAATATTAATGGCCGCATCGTGTCCGTCAAACAAGGCTGCGGCAGTTACAATTCTAACTTTATTTTTTGGTGTAAATGGCATGAACAACAATTATTAAATAGAAGTAAAAATGATACTTCCATACAACAAAAGTACAGGTTTCTTTAGCAGTAAAAATTTCAGTAATTACCATAAACAAAAATGTTCATCTGCCAAAAGCGGGTGAACATTTTTAAAATCAGCAACCAATCGTTACAGAAATTACAATAACACTTAAACAAAAAATAAAACACTATTTTATGGCAGTAGCCATGCGTTCATATTCCTTACCTATTTTCTTAATTTTAATAATCTGTCTTACCAAGTAAATGATTGTACTCCAAACTCCGGCGATGATGGCAAAAGCTATAAATAGTAACCATACAGGAGCTCTGTTACCTGTTGACCAAAGTGTGCGATGCCAGAAATGTGTATCTGCCTGTACGGCTTTCCCCCATAGAACTGATTTTTCAACAACTAAATTTCCATAGGTATCATTGTCTTCTACTTTTGCAACCAGTATAAGATTTCCTTTTTCATCACCGGCCAAAGAGTCTCTTTTGTACTCTGCACTTGCCAACCCGGTAGAGTCGGATGTGTAGGTATCTGCATCTCCTACTGTTAAGTTACCTCCAAGGCGTTTAACCCCTACTTTCATTTCAATCTCTTTAACAGCTATCCATTCGTTTCCTTTTTTCTCCTTCAATTGTGCTGTTACAGTTCTTACTCCATCGGCTGATGCAGTATCAAGAACAAGGACTGCTTTTTTAATTGTAACATCGCCGCTCAAAGATTCCTGTCCTTTAGAGGAATCGGATACAGCAAGAAATTTAACCTCAGTCGCTGAATCCCATACAGCTTTAAAAGAAGCTGGGATAGCTACTTTTCCTATTCCGTTAGAAGCGGTGATTATTTTACCCAATAAATTTCTTTCAGATGTTTCATTAAAATATACATTCACAGCAACTCCTTTAACAGGTTCAAATATTCTTCCTGTTTTCTTTTTTGTATTTACTTCAATGTAAGGCACCTTATTTTCAGGAAGAAAATAGCGAAGACTTAGTATCGTAGTTGCAGCAGCGGAATCCTGTGCCTGTATTTTAGCAGCGGTTGTTCCTGCAAGAAAAAACAGCAGTATAATAAGTTTATGATGGTAATTCACTTTCATGATCGGTAATGGTTTTATAAATTGAAATGATAGGAAACACCCTTGCAAAAAAAGTGATGATCAATAATACGCCCGCAAGAGAACCTGCGGTAATTGCCCATTCCTGCCAGCTTGGAAAGTAATGGCTGTATTTTGCAGGAGCATCATATTTAGGTAAAAATGGATGCAGCAAAGTTGGTGTAACAATCAGGTATCTCTTAAACCAGGCACCCACAACTACCATAACGCCGGCCACAAACATTGCATTGGGTTTTCTTCCTTTTTTAAATACTAAAATTATAATGGGGATAATCATGCCCACTATAATTGCAAACCAGAATAGGGGTGCAAATTCGCCGGTAAATAAACCAACCAAATGTGCTTCTTCATCTTTTTTCATTTTAAAGGCCGGTACCAGGTATTCATTAACATTAAAATACAAATACAACAGTGCCAACAATACCAGGATTTTGCCCATTTTATCAAAATGTCTTTCGGTAATATAATGTTCCAGCTTATACACTTTTCTAAAAACATACATTGCAACTACCACACCACCAGCGCCAACTAAAAAGGCCCCTGAAACAAAGTAGGCACCGAAGTTTGTACTGTCCCATCCGGGGCGGTAAGTGGTTGCAAATAGCCACGAAGTAACTGTGTGTATACAAAACGCTACGGGAATAATTGTTATACAGAGTATGGTGATAGATTTGTCCCTGATTTTCTCTTGTCCGTCCGTTCCTTTCCAGAAATTGCCCAGCCACTTGTATAATTTGTAAAATGGGGTAGTGCTCATTTTTTCTTTAGCACCAATCATAATCTTAATATCCGGCAGCAGTGTAATGTACAATAACAACAAACTGGTGCAGAAATAAGTGCTGATTACAATCACATCCCACATGATGGGAGATTGTAAACGGCCATTGGTAAAAAGAAACACCATTCTTTCAGGACGCCCCATATCTACAATGATGATAAGCGCTGCGAAGGTAATTGCAGAAACCGCTATAATCTCTGAAATGCGTGTTAATGGGGTGCGCCACGGAACATCAGCCAGCCTGAATATTGCAGTGATCAATGATCCCACCAGGCTGATGGCAACAAAGAAAACAAAGTTCGAAATATATATACCCCAGGAAACATAATCGCCCATATTGGTGACCGCCAATCCTTTTCTTAATTGTTGAATGTAGGCGAATGCACCGATACAACATATGGCCAGTAATGTACCGGTCCATATCACTCCCCTGCGGCCAAACTGTTGTGGCAACAAATCACTGATGATTTTTTCAGGGGTGAATTTTTTAGTATTTTCCACGTTGTTCATTTAGGATTTTTTTTCAGCTGGCACTTCTTTTTTAAGACCATCTTCAAATTTAAAATTCCGGTTTACGGGTGGCAGGTAATAAACACTTGGTTTGGTTCCCAAATCTTCCAGCAGGCGATAGCCTGCTTTATCTTTTACAAGGTCGCTGAAGCGAAATGTTTCAGAGCCATTGGTAACTGAATCTTCATTGATATCACCAAAGAAAAACACTCCATTGGGACATGCAGAAACACAATGTGGTAACATACCCATACGGGTCATATCAGGGCAAAAATCGCATTTGCCAACAGTTCCTCTTTTTTGTGGCACGCTGGTTTCTGCATTATATTCCTGCTCTGCAACTCCTTCAGGAAGTATTGGTTCTTCCCAGTTAAAAACTCTTGTTGAATAAGGACAGGCAGCCATACAAAATCTACAGCCAATACAACGGTCGCTATCTATCAATACAATGCCATCCTGACGTTTAAAGGTTGCATCAACCGGACAAACTTTTACACATGGTGGTTCATCACAATGCATGCAGGTTGTGGGTTGCCAGTAAGGCGCAGTTTTATCAGCATCCTGCATTTCATAAACCTTTATCCAGTTTTGTTCTGAATGTACATTGTGCATGTGATTACAGGCACTCTGACATTTTTTTAAATTTTTGCAGCGGGAGAGATCGATCACCATGGCAAATTTTTTGCCTGGAATACCTTTCCTTATTTCGTCGTTGCTGACAGAAGGCATGTGCGGTACCGGCTTCAGAAAAGCTTTATCTACTTCAATAATTTCACCATCTACTGAAAGCAGTTTGACTTTTTCGCCAGATGCCTTTACATCCTCCTCAGGAGTAAAAGGGGATTTTTTTGAATTGCAGGCTACGGCAAGCGTAGTTAATAAACCGGCTGCCAGGAATTCTCTGCGTGATTTTTCTCCATTCATTTTAAATGAGTTTTATTGGTCGGACGAATTATTTTTCGATCCAGTTTTGTAATTCTGTATTGGTAATTTTTTTCTTTTTAGCAGAAAGAGCAGCTATATTTACCTCTACAAGCGTACCATCCTGGGTAAGCATTTTTACTGTTTCGCTTTTTTTCTTTTTACCACCAGTAACAAATTTTAATACAGTAATTGAAGAAAGAATACTGGCACCCCAAAGCAAAAATT
>JAYWAU010000325.1:0-11339 GCA_043782265.1 Ferruginibacter sp.
AATTTCAAAAAGTCAGGAAGATTCTTTAAGGCCGAAAATCTATCCTTTAATGTAACTTTTGACATGCCTTTCTATTTATTATAATCGCTCATGTGCAAATTACCCAGTTACTTATCCTCAATCTTCACCTTTAGTAATTTTATGGAATTAATAAAAACCAGGGTATCAGGAAGTAAATGGATGGCTGCAGCCTGTACAGGCCCAAGTATCCGCAATAAAACGAGGACGATTCCGGTAATATGCACCACCCCAACACCAACAATAATATTTTCCTTAATGGTACGAAATGCCCTTTTACTGATAGCCCTCGCCCTGGCAATTTTTTCTAATTTATCCTGCATTAAAACAATGTCTGCGGCTTCCATTGCGGCCTCTGTACCAACAGCACCCATCGCAATACCAATGTTTGCCTGAACCAAGGCAGGTGCATCATTGATACCATCACCTACCATCGCTACTTTTGAGCCATCTTTTTGTAATTCTTTAATGATATTGATTTTATCCTCCGGCAATAAATTCGCCCTGAAATCAGTAATACCAATTTGCTCTGAAACGTGTTTGGCCGTTTCCGGGTTATCACCTGTAAGCATTACAATGTTTTTAATCCCACTGTTTCTCAAACCCACAATCATATCTTTTGCTCCTTCCCTTATTGCATCGGAGATATAAAATATACCTGCTAATTTATTGTTTGCAGCAAGGTAAACAGCCGTATCAGTTTGATTAGTTTGTATTGTTGAAAGGGATATTTTATTTTCCTCCATAAAAGCTTTGTTACCTAACAAAATGGATTTCCCCTCAACTTTTGCTTTAACTCCACGCCCTTTTATTACCTCAAAATTTTCAGGCTCTGTATAAGATAATTTTAGGTTATCAGCATAGCTTAATATTGCTTTAGCAAGGGGATGATTGGAACGCCTGTCCACTGCTGCTGCAATTTGTACCAATTGATTTTCATTAAATACATTATCAACTATTTCCACTTTGTTTACTGTGGGGCTTCCCACCGTTAATGTGCCTGTTTTATCAAAGACAATCGTGGTAACCTTAGCAAGCTCTTCTAAAAACAAACCACCTTTTATCAGGATACCTTCTCTTGCAGCACGGGCAATGGCTGCAATGGTAACTAATGGAGTTGCTAAACCAAGTTCCGCCGGTGAAGTAAAAATTAATAGTGCAATTACGAGCTTAACATCCCGTGTATAAAAATATACAGCACCAACAAAAATGAATACGATAGGAATAAGCCAGGTAGCTACTTTATCAGTAAATTTTTCAATGGGGGCTTGCTGGCTTTCAGCTTCTTCCACCAAAGAAATAATTCGTGAAAAAACTGTATCCTTACCTGCTTTAGTCATTTCAATATCAAGGGCCCCTAATTCTACAATTGTACCGGCAAAAGCATCATTGCCAGCCACTTTTTCCTGTAATACACTTTCCCCGGTGATGGGAGCCTGGTTAACTGACGCTGTACCATCTTTCACTTTACCATCAACAGGTATTTTTTCTCCTGCTTTTACAAGAATTATATCGCCAATCTTCAAATCACTTATCTGCCCGGTTTCTTCCTTCCCATCCTTCTTTACAATGGCTGTTTTGGGTACTGATCCAATTAACTCTTTAATAGAGGCTCTTGCTTTTTCGCCACTTGCACTTGCAATATATTCTGCAATCAAAATAATCATCAGCACGACAGAACCTGCTAAATATTCTTTACCGAGTACTGATACAATTACAGCAATGGTGATAAAGATTTCCGTACCTATCTTTCTTTCCTTTATTAAATCTGTTATTGCAACTTTTACCAATGAGTAAAGACCAAAAGCCATTGCAACCAGTAAAACTGGTAGAGGAATAACTTCAAAATAAAATAACAGGCTTACTATACCTACAGTGAGAATGCGGACAATCTCCCAAAGGAACTGGCGGGAAAAGAACGTTTGTGTATAATTCATATAATTTGTTTTTAAAGATTATCGATTCAGTAACTTTCTATTTATTCTTCCGATGTATTTTTCATTTTCATTAAAAGATTGTATGCCCCTTTCAAGACAAAAGTTTCTTTAGCCAGTTTTTCATCTATACTAACTTCGGTAAAACCATTTTCTGAATTACCTGTTTTAACTTCCGGCATTTCAAATTGATTTTTTCCTTTGGTAATAAAGATATATTGTTTGTTTTCAAAACGTATAATAGCATCATCGGGTAATGCGTTTACATTATTGCTTTTTACTTCAATTTCGGCATTCATAAACATGCCGGGCAATAACGTTTTGTCGTATTGTTCAAAATGGCAATGCACCTGGGCGCTGCTTTCATCAGAAAGATTTTTGCTGATCAAAATGATTTCACAGGGATATTTTTTATCTGGTTGGGTATTGGTATAGGCCATTAATTTTTGGCCAATGTAAAGTTTATCTATATCCTTTTCAAAAACGGTTAATGCCAAATGAATATCTGTTGGATTTACCAGTTCAAACAAAACATCCGAAGGGTTTACATACTTACCGATATTTACATTTACAGCCGATACAAAACCATTAATAGGCGAGTAGATATTGATACTTCTTGAAATATTGTTTGCATTAATGTTAGCAGGGCTTACCCCAATCAGCTTCAATTTTTCTTCCAGCGATTTTATCAAAATATTTTGTGTTTGATAAGTGGCCCTGGTTTGCTCATACACTTTATCGCTGGTGGCTTTGCTCTGGTTCAATTCTTTTTGACGGTTATATTCGCTTTCATTAAAACTAAATTGTGCTTTTGCTGTAAGATAGTCCTGTTGCAACTGTATATATTGCTGGTCTTCCATTACAGCTATTACTTCGCCCTTACTGATATGCATTCCAGGCAGTAGTTTGGTGGTTTTTAAATACCCACCCAATGGCACACTGATAGAAACCATATTTTGCGGCGGCACATCTATTTTACCATTTACTTTCAGGACAGATGAAATAGATTGCTGTTCTACTTTACCTGTTTGAATACCGGCATTTTTTAATTGTGCATCGGTAAGGCTTACAATATTTTCATTTGTTTGTGCTGCCGATTTCTTTTCTTCTGTTTTACTGCTGCCACATGATACAAGCAATAACACAATATTTGAGAGGATCATTAATTGTTTCATTATTGAAAACTTATTTTGTGATAAAAGAATTAATTTCTACTGCATTTGCATTCCTGTTTTTAACTGCTTCGATATAGTCGCTTTGTATGGTAACAGCCTGGTTAATCAGGAGCACCCATTCCAGGTAATTTATATCACCACCTAAAAATTGTTTATTGGCTGTGCTGGTAATGAGGTCGGCATTCTTTAAAGCAGTTGTTTCAAAATATGCAATCGCCTCTGCATATTTTTGATACTGTACAAGGGCTGTTTTATAAGCTGTCTCAAAGTTTTTTAAATTAATCTCATACTCATTATTTACAATTTTTTCATAGGCTTTGGCAGAGTTAATTTTTGTTTTTTGACCGCTGGTAAATATTGGGATGCCGACACCAATTTGCACCGATTGAAATTGTGGTGTGCTGTTGTATATTTTATTATTTGCCCCTGTACCCTTTATGCTCGTTATGTTATATCCAAATGTAAGGTCGGGCAGCAGCTTTGCTTTTTCAACCTTTGTGGTTGCTATTGCTATTTGCTGTTGCTGTTTTAAATATTGCATAGCCGGGTGTGCCTGCAACAAAGAAGTATCGGCACTGGCAACAACATTCATTTTAAATTCCTTTTCATCAGGAATAAAAACAGTATTGGTATTTAGTAATAACTGAAATTGAAGTTGCAGTAACTCCATGTCCTGTTGCAATTGGGAAAGCTGCAAACCAAGTTGTCCACGTTGATTTTCGGCTGTGGCTTTTTCTAGAACATTGCTTTCGCCTTTATTAAAGCGTAGGGTTGCCTTTCTTAGAAATTCAGCAAACAGGCTGTCAATTCTCAGTAATAGTTTTTTCTTTTCCTGCAGATACAAAAGGCTGTAATAAACCTGTGCTACCTGTTTTTTTAATCCTGCTTCTTTGGCTCCTGCATTTAAAATGCTGCTCTTCCATTCTTCCGTCAGCAATGATTTTTGACTGGCATATACCTTTGGAAAACTCATGGTTTGAGCAATACCAAATTTTGTATCCACATAAAAACTATTGATTTGTCCGAAATCTCCAAAAACATTTGTGGGTGGGAGAATCTTTGCTGTCTTTATTAATTTTTGCTGATACTCCGCTCTCAGCTTTTCGTTTTTTACAGATAAATTGTTTTTTAATGCTGTATCATTTGCAGCCTGTATTGTAATTAGTGTTTGCGCCTTTGTATTTTGAAACGAAAGCAACATCGCTAGTAATACTACTGCTGTTGGAATGGGCGGTTTTCGTTTAAACGAAATTCCTTTTTCAAACATGATGTATAAGATTGGTAAAACAAATAAGGTTAAGAAAGTGGCTATTAATAAACCACCAATAACAACAGTCGCCAATGGCCTTTGTACTTCTGCGCCTTCGCCTGTACTTAGTGCCATTGGCAAAAAGCCCAGTGATGCTACAAATGCAGTCATCAATACCGGCCGTAACCGAATTTTTGTGCCTTGTGTAACTATGCGTTTCAAATCCTTTGTACCCTCACTTTTTAAACGATTAAATTCTGCCACCAGTACAATACCGTTTAAAACCGCAACACCAAATAATGCAATAAAGCCCACACCTGCCGAAATGCTGAATGGAATGCCCCGAATGGCTAAAGCTAGGATGCCACCTATGGCAGATAGTGGAATAGCAGAGTAGATAAGTAAACCCTGCTTTAAGGAATTGAAAGCGAAATACAACATCAATAAAATGAGCAGCAAAGAAACAGGTACGGCAACGCTTAATCTTTTTTTAGCAGCTTCTAAGTTTTCAAAAGCACCACCATAAGTAATATAATAACCCGGTGGCAATTTCATTTGTTGTTCTGCCTTCTGCTGTAGTTCCTTTACCATGCTTTGTATATCCCTTCCTCTTACGTTGAATCCAACAATAATCCTTCGCTGGGCATTTTCTCTTTGAATCTGGTTGGGGCCTTCAACTATCTCAACATTAGCAACTGCATTTAATGGAATTTGTGTGCCTTTGGGTGTGGCAATTAAAAGATTCTGAACGTCTGCTAAATCTTTTCTTTTTTCGCCACTTAATCTTACTACCAACTCAAAGCGTTTTTCACCTTCATACACCATGCCGCTGCTTTGCCCTGCAAAAGCGGTATTAACTACTTTGTTAATGTCATTGACATTTAAACCATATTGTGCAATAGCAGGCCGGTTATATTTAATAACAATTTGCGGCATACCTGTTATTGCTTCTACATATAAACCACTGCTGCCTTCTACTGTGTTGCAGATGTCGCCTAATTTGTTTGCATATAATGCCAGGGTGTCTAAGTCCTCTCCGAATATTTTGCATACCACATCCTGTCTTGCACCAGATATTAATTCATTGAAACGCATGGCTACCGGGTATTGAAAACCAAATGTTACACCAGGAACAGCTTCGAGTTCCTTACTCATTTTCTCTTCTAACTCTGCATAAGTTTTTGCTGATGTCCATTTGCTCTTATCCTTCAAAATAATCATCATGTCTGTAGCATCAATGGGCATGGGGTCGGTAGGTATTTCACTGCTGCCGGTTTTACCTACAATCTTTTCAACTTCAGGAAATTTTTCTAAAATGATTCTTGAACCTTTTGAAACTGCCTCAATAGATGTATTTAAACTGCTGCCGGGCAATACCCTTGTTTCTACGGCATAGTCACCTTCAGGTAAAGCCGGAATAAATTCGCCACCCAATTGAAATAAAATAAAAACTGCAACTGCAAACAACGCAACAACAGAACCAATAATTATTTTTGGTATATTCAAAACCCTTTCTAATGTATGTTGATAAATACGTTCCAATCGCCCTATCATTTTATCAGAAAAAGTTCTTTTGTGTGAAATCTTTTTGCTGAGAAATAAGGCACTCATCATAGGGATGTAAGTGAGTGAAAGAATGAAAGCACCTAATAATGCAAAGGCTACTGTTTGTGCCATTGGCTTAAACATTTTTCCTTCTATGCCCTGCAATGTGAAAATGGGTAAATACACAATAAGGATAATGATTTGTCCAAATACCGCACTGTTCATCATGCGGCTGGCAGCCTGTTTTACTTCTCCATCCATATCGCTCTGTGAAAGCTTATTGATGCTATTGAATTTTTTACTGTGTGTTAACTGGTGCATTACAGCCTCCACAATAATTACTGCCCCATCGACAATTAATCCAAAGTCCAATGCCCCTAAACTCATCAGGTTGCCGCTTACCCCAAATAAATTCATCAGAATAATGGCGAACAGCATTGCCAATGGAATCACAGAAGCAACTAAAAACCCTGCACGGAAATTTCCCAAAAATAGCACCAGCACAAATATTACAATCAATGCACCCTCCATTAAATTTCTTGTTACCGTACTGATAGAATTGTTCACCATTTTTGTACGGTCCAAAAAAGGGTCAATCATTACACCTTCGGGTAATGTTTTTTGTATTTGTGTAATGCGTCCTTTAATGTTCTTAATTACTTCATTACTGTTAGCGCCTTTCAGCATCATTACTACTGCGCCTGAAACCTGTTCTATGCCATTGTATGTCATAGCACCGTATCTTGTTGCACTGCCTAACCTTACATCGGCTACATCACGGATTAAAAGTGGTGTACCGTTGGTAAGATTTTTTACCACAATATTTTCGATGTCATCAAAGGAACCTACCAACCCTTCGCTGCGGATAAATAAAACTGTTGGACCTTTTTCAATATATGCACCGCCTGTATTTTGATTATTATTTTCTAAAGCTGTAAACACATCGTTTATAGTAATGTTGCTTGCTTTCAGCTTGGCAGGGTCAACAGCAATTTCATATTGTTTTAAAAAACCGCCAAAGCTGCTCACTTCTGCAACACCCTGCACACCCAATAACTGTCGGCGCACAATCCAATCCTGGATCGTACGCAAATCCATTGCATTGTATTTGCTTTCGTATCCTTTCTTTGGCCTGACTGTATATTGGTAAATTTCGCCAAGCCCGGTGGTAACAGGGGCAAGTATGGGTGTGCCAAATCCTTTTGGAATTTGCTCTTGCACTTGTTGTAATCTTTCCGTTACTTGTTGCCTTGCCCAATACACATCCGTTGCATCATCAAACACAATGGTAACAACAGATAAACCGAACCTTGAAAAACTCCTGATTTCTTTTAAGCCCGGTATGTTGTTATTTACCTGCTCAATGGGAAAGGTGATCAACCGTTCTACTTCGGGAGCACCCAATGCCGGTGTAATAGTTATTACCTGTACCTGGTTATCAGTGATGTCAGGTACGGCGTCAATGGGTAATTTTTTAATCTGGTAACTACCATATCCTATAAGGGCAAGAATAAAAAGCCCGATGATGAGTTTGTTCTTTATGGAGAACTCAATGATTTTGTTGAGCATAATTCTGTCTTGTTAATCATCAAAAAATAGTGGCGGTCATTGGTACAGCAAACGCCAAAGGCATAAAGCAATAGCAGCTTTATGTAAACACAATAAAAATGGAAATGATTAACAGGATTTGGGAGGCTGCCAAATTCGGGAGAGAATGGATGCAGGATGAAAAGCGGTAGAATAGATAATATTTACTTTGGCTAAAATTGGTTTATCAGTTTTAAATTCAAAACCAATAAGAGGTTGATATGCTAAGGTTATTTGTGAAAACCGTAAATCATGGGATTTAAAAGGAAGTTTCTCATGTTCATTATTAGCAGATGGATGAGATTTTTGTTCTGCATAATGTTTGTGTAAAAAATCAACAAAAGAAACTCCGGCATCATCATCGTGGTGTTCTAAATAATGATGAATTAAAACAGGCAATTTCAATAGTTGCCCCATTTCTGTATTTGCAAACAGAAAAATTAGCAGGAATGATATGGCGGTTATTTTTTTCAGTTCCGCAAATATATCGTAAAACTGGCACATTGGCACTTGCAGATTTGATTATAAAAGCATTGTCTTTCGCAATAAAATATTCTTATATGATTGATTAATGGTGCTTAAAGAAATATTTTTCAGTGCATTTATAATATTTTATTCGGACTTCAGCTACTCCAAATAATTATAATGAAAGGCTTGTCACTTTAATTGTTTTTTCTTTCTCATCTGTCCAGGCAAAAATTAAATTATTCCCTGACTTTGTCATTTGTGGAAATCCACTTGACCTCGATTCTGCTGAAGAAGCAATTACCATGGATGATTTCTTTTTACCATCACTGTAAACTTTCGTTGCTTTTATCACAGCCCCTTCCATCCAACTAACCATTGCACTTTTTTCATCCAGCATTACCACATCCACCCGGCCAATTCCTTTTCCCTCATCAATGCGGATGGGAGCATTAAATGTAGCTCCCCCGTCGGTAGAAAAAACAATATTTACCTGAGCCTTTTTATCAGGTGATGTAAACCATGCCACTGCAAGATTATTACCCTGTGCATCAACTCTGGGGCCATTTACGGGGCATCCTTCAATTTTCCAGTTGTCAGAAAAAATAGTTTTGGGTAAAGTCCATTTACCATTTACAAAGCGGACTATGGACATGTCTCTTATTTCCTGTTCCGACCTGTCTCTATAAACTACAATGGGGCCATTAGAAGTTATAGCAGCACTTGTCTGGCAACAATCGCATACCCGGTTGTCAAGTTCCCATTCGCTGGATTTATTTCCCTGCTTATCAACTATTGCACTTCGTAATGTCATTTGCCCGTGATGGCTTTCCTCATGTCCTGCCGTTGTTTCCATTACAGAATTCCTTCCATCAAGCCATGAAATAAAATAATTGTCTCCGTATGGTATCATCGAAACAAATCCATGCTCTGCTTTCTTGCCATCATCATTTAGGATTTTAGGAGCACTCCACGTTTTTCCTTCATCAGCAGAGGTAACTAATTTAACATCGTATGTATAAGTACCCTTTTCGCTTTTTTCTAAAAAATGTGCTACCAGGTTTTTTGCGCCATTCGCTGCCAATAGGGGATAGTCAGCCCAATTGACAAACCAATTATCGCCGGAACTAATTACCCTTGGTTCTGACCATTTTTCTTTATTCAGCACAGAGAATTTTAGCAAACTCTTTTCCTTTGTTTTCTCTATCCATGACAAATAAACAACTCCATTTTTATCAGTAAATAAATATGGTTCTGCACTAACAGAATCAGCAGGTGAGGAAAAATATTTTAGGTTACTGATGGCAGTACTTTCCAAATCTTTTTTTTGATTGTCGGTTTGTTTTGGTGAATTTTTGCAGGAATACATCCCAACGATAAGTAATAAAACACATAACGGCTTATTCATTTTTATTAATGATTTTAAGTAGCATATCAATATTATTTTTTTCATCCCATTTACGGTAACCGGATTCGGAAAAAACCTGCTTCCCATCCTTATTAAAAATAAAAGTGGTGGGAAGACCCTGAATATTTAATTCTTCACTGTTTTGAACTTGCAGATAATCGAAATTAAAGTTATGCGCTTTTCTGAACGCATCAATTTCTTCCGCACTTTCGCTGGAGGCGATTAAAAAAACGATGTCTTCTTTATTCAGGATAGTTTGGGCTTTTTCAATCGTTGGCATTTCTTCAATGCAGGGCTTGCACCATGTAGCCCAAAAGTTGATAAAAACAGTTTTCCCTTTATATTTTTCCAGACTAATAGGTTGTTCGTTCAACTCTTTTAATCGGATTATATCAAACAGCCTGTCTTTCTCAATTGCGGTAACAGATTTACTTTTGTCCACTCCGTTGCAGCTTAATAAGCTACACAGTAATACAACACTTATTTTACGAATAATAATCATTTGCTTTCTTTACGAATATCGGTAAAATTATGGATGAAACTATTGTACTTGTACTTGAGAGCAAATACATCAATTCTAATTTTGCCCGGGTTTAATATTCCAATTAATTTACTGAAATACTTTGCATTACTTTTATTTTTATAAACAGTCTTTAATTGCCAGGATTCCCCCCATGAACTCATCAAAATTGCACCTAAAGCGGAACGGTATCCAAATTCCATTTCCAGTTAAGAACTTCGTGCATGTCTTCACCATGAATTTCAATATAAGACTTATGGTCGAGCAATTTATTTTGCAGCCACTGTTTAGTGTATGCTGCTTTAGAACCCAATCCTGGCAAGCGGTCTATCACATCGTTAGCCAAATGAAACCTGTCCAAATCATTCATCACCACCATATCGAAAGGTGTTGTCGTAGTGCCTTCTCCTTTATAACCTCGTACATGCAGGTTCGCATGGTTTGTTCTGCGATAAGTGAGGCGGTGGATTAATAAAGGATACCCATGAAATGCAAAAATGATGGGTTTGTTTGTTGTAAATAACATATCAAAATCCTTATCATTTAATCCATGTGGGTGTTCACTTTGTGGTTGCAAAGTCATCAGGTCAACTACATTAATTACCCTCACTTTTATTTCAGGTAAATGTTCTCTAAGTATTTGCACAGCAGCAATTGTTTCCAATGTTGGCACATCGCCTGCACATGCCATCACCACATCCGGTTCACTGCCTTCATCATTACTTGCCCATTGCCAGATGCCCAACCCTGCGGTGCAATGTTTAACGGCAGCATCCATCTCCAACCATTGCATTTCCGGTTGTTTGCCTGCAACGATTACATTAATATAATTACGGCTTCGTATACAATGGTCTGTTACAGACAGCAATGTGTTTGCATCTGGTGGAAGATAAATGCGGATGATGTCTGCTGTTTTATTGGCAACAACATCCAAAAAACCGGGGTCTTGATGACTGTTCCCATTATGGTCTTGCCGCCATACATGTGAGGTGAGCAAATAATTCAACGAAGCAACCGGCCTGCGCCAGGGTATTTTATTGGAAACCTGCAACCACTTAGCATGTTGATTAAACATAGAGTCAACAATATGTATAAATGCTTCATAGCAGGAAAACAGTCCATGTCTTCCTGTTAGTAAATATCCTTCCAACCAGCCATGGCAAAGGTGTTCGCTCAATACTTCCATCACCCTGCCATTGGCAGAAATATGGTCATCGCTTTTATAAATTTCGGCAGTTGAAGTACGCTCCGTTATATCAAATAAATTGGTGAGGCGGTTAGAGGCTGTTTCATCGGGGCCAAATATTCTGAAATTTCTTTTATCCCAATTCAGCTTCATAGTATCTCTTAAAAAAGCACCCATTATTTTTGTAGCTTCTGCTTTTGTTGCGCCGGGTTTCAACACTTCAATTGCATTTTTTCTAAAATCCGGCATCTT
>JAYWAU010000326.1:0-4097 GCA_043782265.1 Ferruginibacter sp.
GAATTTCCTGCTGCGTTTAACCTGCCAATTTCATAAAAGTTAGTACCGTCAGCACTTTTCCTTATAGAAAAATAATCAGTACTCTCCTCTGAAAAAGTGTCCCATTGAAGCAATGCTTTACTACTTACGCTAATAACCGAAAAGGTTCCGAACTTTACAGGTAATACACTACTTACTGTAATATTCCCCTGCATACCAAATGCAAAATGTGGGATGCAGCCATATGTATAATTACCCACAGTAGTTACAGTATAGATAAATGAGGTTGAACCAGCATTCATAGGACTATCCCACTCAGCAGCTCCTGCGGGTAATGAGGTGCCGGGCAATGAGGTGCCGCAGGTGGTGGTATGGATTCCAGCTAACCAGTTGAATTGAATAATGTCTCCAACAACTGCGTTTACTGTGGCCCGACTAAATGTATTATTTGCGACTGCAACAGGCCAGGTTGTAGCGTTAGCAGCGCAATAAAAAAGTAGCACCAATAAAGATGTGTATAAAAGTTTCATAATAAAGATGATTTGGATGATTTGGATGATTTGAAAAGGCTAATGCTTTTTAAACGTAGAAAAATTGGGGAGGGTTGCCTTGGATTACTATTTTTTTTAATAGAAAATATACCCGTTCTAGAATTGTAGAAAGCGCTTCGGCAAAAGGCAATTGAATTTTGAATTGTGCCTGCTTAATATCAAATTTACATTCTTAAAATTATAGACTTGATAAAAATAGGATTGATATCTGACACACATAATTACCTGGATGAAAGCATTGCTGAACATTTTAAAGATTGCGACGAAATATGGCATGGTGGTGACTTTGGAACAATCGCTATTACCGACCAGCTAAAAATACTAAAACCTTTAAGAGGTGTGTACGGCAATATTGACGGTAATGATATCAGGAGCATTTATCCGGAACAATTGGTTTTTATGTGCGAGGAAGTAAAAGTGATGATCCGTCATATTGGAGGTTATCCACCAAAATACAATCCGGAAACAAAAAAAGAATTATTAATACATCAACCGCAATTATTTATCAGCGGGCATTCGCATATTTTAAAAGTAATGTATGATGACAAACTGAATTGCCTGCACATGAACCCTGGTGCTGCTGGCAAACAAGGCTGGCATAAAATAAGAACCTTGATCCGTTTTAAAATTGATGGTAAAGACATGAAAGATTGTGAAGTAATTGAGCTTTAAGAAAGGTTGATAGTTAATGGTTGATAGTTGATGGTTCATCGTTACAGTGGTAAAACGGGCAATTGTTTTAGTAAATTACAGTTCCGTAACTTTTCACGATGAACTTTACAATCCATGAACAAGGAACAAAAAAAACCTACAACTACTCTATCCAATCAGCAATAAACACATTTGTATCTCTTGTTCCACCATTGTTGCGGTTACTTGAGAACACAAACTTTTTGCCGTCACCGCTAAACATAGGGAATGCATCAAAGCCCTTGTCCCTGCTTATTTTCTCAAGTCCTTTTCCATCAAGGTCAGTGATGTACATGTTGAACGGGAACCCTCTTTTATATTCGTGGTTGCTGCAAAAAATAACGTGCTTTCCGTCTGGCGTAAAATTGGGTGCCCAGTTCGCCTGCTCTAAAAAAGTAATCTGGTGGCCATTGCTGCCATCAGCATTGGCAATCCATACTTCCATATGGGTTGGTGCTACTAAGTTTTCTTTCAACAAATCTTTGTATTCTTTTATTTCTTCTTCTGTTTTAGGGCGACTGGCACGCCAGATAATTTTTGTGCCGTCAGGACTAAACCATGCGCCACCATCATAACCAAGCATATTGGTAATGCGTTTTACATGTTTGCCATTTAAGTCCATCGTATACAAATCAAGATCACCATCTCTCATCGAAGTAAATAATATTTTATCTCCTTTTGGAGAAATGGTTGCCTCTGCATCGTACCCTTTTGTATTGGTCAGTTGCTGAACAATTTTACCGCTCGTATCTGCTTTAAAAATATCAAAGCCCTCATACACGGCCCAAATATATTTATTACCGTATTTGCTTCTGTCGGGCACAGGCGGACATTCTTTATTGGCCAAATGTGTAGAGCCATAAAGAATATGTTTGCCATCAGGGAAAAAATAGGCACAGGTAGTTCTGCCTGCGCCTGTACTCACTAATTTAGGTTCAAATTTTTCGTCTGGTGATGTGGGCAGTTTACCCATCCATATCTGGTCGCACCCTATTCCTTCTTTTGGATTCGTCTTTTGAAAGACAAGGTATTTTCCATCAAAACTTAAGTAGGCTTCCGCATTATCACCGCCAAACGTTAATTGCCTCACATTAGCAAAATGGGTTTCGCCGGGAAATTGAATCGTATCAACCTTTACAGGCTTAACAGATGCGGATGAAAAATCAGCATATCTGTAAGCGCTTATTGCAAACATTAAAACCAATAAAATGGCACCCAGGGTAATTTTCCTCATCATTAAAAGTTTTATGCGGCAAATATAAGTGGCTTCAATTATTGCATTGTCAAAAATTTGTCAGTACACTTATTGCTAAGCACTTATTTTTGCAACCTATCCATTAAAATATGACTAAAATTAATTTTTTACTTTTTATAATTGCTGGCTTTTTACTTTCCGCCTGCAACAATGCCCCAACCAATACAGAAGATGCGGCTACTCCCTCCATGGAAAAGCAGTTAAGAGATGCCATAGCAAAATATCCTGATTCGGTTTTATTAACAGAAAACCTGGTACAATATTTTAGAGACAATAGCAATTTTGAACAAGCCATTTCAGAAACAGATAAGGCTATACAAAAAGATACCGCTAATGACAGGTTGTGGGACATTAAAGCCACCTTACACTTTCAAAATAAAGATACAGCCAATGCAATAAAAGCGTTGGAAAAAGCCCTTTCCATTAATCCCCAGCCGGCATACGCCATATCATTGGGTTTAACATATGCTCAAACAAAAAATGTAAAGGCACTTGTACTGGCTGATGCACTTTTAAACGATACGCTGGCAAAAGCAGCCAAGGAAGCATTGTTTATAAAAGGATTTTATTATTCCTACAAAGGCGAATATCAAAATGCCATTTCTTTTTTTGATGCATGCCTTGCTATTGATTACAAAAATATAGACGCCTACAAGGAAAAAGCAATTTGCCAGTATAATCTTGAAAACTATAAGGAAGCAATACAATCACTCGAAAAAGCCCTTGCTTTACAAACCACTTTTGATGAAGCGTATTACTGGATAGGACGTTGTTATGAAAAACTAGGAGATAAAAAAGAAGCCGTCACCAATTATCAAAATGCTATACAGATAGACCCGGAATATGCAGAAGCTAAAGACGCATTGGCAAAGCTGGGTGCTAATTGATATTTAAAAGTTAAAGAGTGACATTCTACTTCTATTAACTTTTATTGATAGAATTTTTACTTTGATGCACTTAACTTTGCCTCACAAACAGAAAACAAAAACCGCAAATATAAAACAACACCATGGCTCTTATTGCTCCCTCTCTTCTTGCAGCAGATTTTTTACAATTACAGGCAGCATGTGATATGTTGAATGAAAGCCAGGCAGACTGGTTTCACCTGGATATAATGGATGGACAATTTGTACCCAACATCAGCTACGGACCCATGCTGGTAAATTTTTTCAGAAAGACAACTACCAAAATTTGCGATGTTCATTTAATGATTGAAGAGCCAGAAAGATATGCAGAGGCTTTTAAAGAAGCGGGAGCTGATATCTTAACGGTGCATTACGAAGCATGTCCACACTTGCACAGAAATATTCAGCAGATAAAAAGCCTCGGTATGCAGGCTGGCATAGCGCTTAATCCACACACACCGGTTGAATTATTAAAAGACATTTTGCAGGATGTTGATATGGTTTTATTGATGAGTGTGAATCCTGGTTTCGGGGGACAATCGTTTATCCCACACACCATTAATAAAATTAAAAGAATGAGGGAAATGATTGACGAACAATTGCTAAATGTAAAAATTGAAATTGACGGTGGTGTAACACTGGACAATGCCCAAATGATTATTGAAGCGGGTGCTGATATTTTAGTAGCAGGCAGCACCGTATTTAAAGCCAAAGATC
>JAYWAU010000327.1:0-4097 GCA_043782265.1 Ferruginibacter sp.
GAAATACTCAATCAATTTGGAGATTCAAATAATGTAGATATTACATGGGATGAATTTGATGTTAGACAGAAAAAAGAAGTGCCCGATCTTACTTATGATATTTTTATTTCAAGTGGAGGACCTGGCAGCCCTTTAGACAGTGAAGGAAGTGAATGGGAAAATGTATTTTTTAGCTGGTTACATAAAGTCCAAAAATGGAATAACAATGAAGCTCATGTTCAAAAAAAATATGTTTTCTTTATCTGCCACTCTTTTCAATTAGCCTGTAGACATTATAAAGTTGGTAATGTTTGCCAAAGAAAAAGTACTTCTTTCGGAGTTTTCCCTATTCATTTATTAAAAGATGGAAAAAAGGAAGTTGTTTTTGAGGGCATGAAAGATCCGTTTTATGCGGTAGATAGCAGAGACTACCAGGTTGTTGAACCAAGACACAATCATTTACTTGAGATGGGTGCTTCAATTTTGGCTATAGAGAAGGAGCGTCCGCATATTCAATTAGAAAGAGCTATTATGGCAGTTCGTTTTAATGAGTACATGATTGGCACACAGTTTCACCCCGAAGCGGATGCTGTAGGAATGAGCATGTACCTGCAAACTGCAGAAAAAAAGAAAACGGTTATTGAAAATCATGGCGAAGCAAAATGGGCCAGTATGATTGAACAATTAAACGACCCCGATAAAATCATTTTTACTTACGAACACGTCCTTCCCAATTTTTTACAGGTTGCTGTACAAAATTTACAGCCAGTTGAAATATAATTCCTTTTTTATTGATAGCATAGTTAGATTATTATGATTATTTTTAACTAACATAATACTATCAATACATCCTGCATGCAAAAAGAATTAAGACATCAATTCAACAGCAACTTTTCCGAAGAAAAATATACAAGGTATGAGCAAGAATTAGAGAATCTTCATCCGGGATCACTTGAATTTAGAAATGCAGAAACACCGGTTTTTATTCCCAAAGATTTTACTCAAAAAATGTTAGCTGCATGTGAAGATATTATTGATGTAATAGTTGATCCTAACTTTAAAACACTTACCGAAAGAGCTATCCCAAAAGATATAACTGTTGCCAATGAAAATGACCATGCAGAATTTATCGCATTCGATTTTGGCATCTGCGAAAATAATAACACTATACTGGAACCACAATTGATAGAAATGCAGGGATTCCCTACCCTGTTTGCATTTCAGGCTTTTCATACTGCCATAACTAAAGTGTATGCAAATGTTCCATCAACATATGATGCCTATTTAAATGGTTATACAGAAGCATCTTATTTGCAGCTGCTTAAAGAGATTATTGTAGGTGATTGCGATCCCGAAAATGTTATCCTTTTGGAAATTTATCCTGAGCAACAAAAAACAAGAATTGATTTTTATTGCACTGAAGATATGCTGGGTATTAAAACAGTTTGTTTAACCAAACTGATAGGTGAAGGCAATCAATTGTTTTATGAAAAAGATGCTAAAAAAATACCAATTAAAAAAATATACAACCGGCTCATTTTTGATGATTTGCATCAACAAAAAAACCTTGGTAAAATTATTGATATTTCTCATCCGTGGGATGTAGAATGGATACCTCATCCTAACTGGTTTTACCGCATCAGTAAATTCACCTTACCACTGATAGATAATCCTTATGTGCCGCCAACTTTTTATTTAAATCAGTTGAAAAGTATGCCTGCTGATCTTGAACATTATGTGCTAAAACCATTATTTTCTTTTGCAGGAATGGGTGTTATTATTGATGTTACAAAGGAGGATATAGACAAGGTAACAGATCCGGAAAATTGGATTCTCCAGAGAAAAGTAAAATATGCTGATGTAATTGAAACGCCTGATATACCCACAAAAGCAGAAATCCGTTTGTTTTATTTTTGGAAAAAAGAATGGGCCAGGCCAATAGCTGTGCATAATCTGGCAAGACTAAGTAAAGGCAAAATGATTGGTACGAGATATAACAGAGATAAAACCTGGGTTGGTAGCAGTGTAGCTTTTTTTGAGCGATAAAAATGAATCAAATAATTTAGCAGGTAATGATTATTTTATTTTACAGATAAAAATATAGAAATGAAAAAGGGACCAGCAAGATTTGTTTACTTTCTTAATAAATTACAGGTACTAGTAGATAATGCAGCCAAACAAAAAAATCCAGCCCTGTGGCTTTACAGTAATGATGCCCGTACGCCGTTGTTTATGCTGGAAGGATTGGCTAAGTTGTACACACAAATTCACAATAAAAAGAAATTTACAAAACTGAAAGAACAGTTTAAGTTATTGGAAGACACCTTGGGTGCAATTGATTATTATGATAACATAGCAAAAGATATTAGTAGCAATAAAAAAATACCAGCTCAGGTTATTGCTTATTTACAGGCACAAACCAGGGAAAAAATACAAAGTTTGAATGAAATACTTGTTGAAAAAGAATGGCTTTCACCAAGCAATAGCCGTATCAAAAAAATACAAAAAAAATTAAATGAAGCAGATTGGCTTGAAGAAAAAGAAGAGGTGAAAGCAATTAATGAATTTTATGGAGAGGCTATTTACGATATTACTGAGTTTATTCAATCAGCGGCCTATCATTTTAATAATATAGAAACTGATGTACACGAGCTCAGACGAAAATTGCGCTGGTTAAGCATTTACCCGCAGGCCATCCAGGGCAGCATACAATTAACTAAAAATAAAATAATTCCAAAACACCTGTCAAAATATCTTACTAAGGAAATTACTACTTCTTTGTATAATAAAATGCCGAATGCAGGTGACAGCACTTATTTTTTAATGCTGGAACAAAACTATTTTTACTCCCTCAGCTGGATGATTGCAGCACTGGGGAAAATAAAAGATAAGGGTTTGCACACTGTCGCCATAAAAGAAGCTTTGCAACAAACCACTGGTTTGGAAGATGCGGAAGCTTTAAAAAAGACTTATCAAGTGTTAGGTACAAGACAACCAAAGTTGGAGGTTTTACTCAAAGAGGCTGCCACTATTAGTAAAGTTTTTTTTACTGAACAGAATCTTGAAAATTTAGTGGTTGGAATTAAATCAACAAAAAGCAATTAGCAAAATTCAATAGATGGTAACAAAAAACCCCAATAAAATTATTGGGGTTTTAATTTATACTTTTGCTTTAGCAGGCACTTTCTTCTTTACCTTTTTCAAAGCTGCTTCTACGGCCTTGCTAAGTTCATCATAAGTTACTTTTCCTGTAAATCGTTCTCCGTTTACAAAAAATGTAGGAACGTCCTTCACACCACGATTTATCCCTTCTCTCATATCTCCCTGTACTTGCCATCCATAAGTAGCGTTTACCAATTCATCCAAAAAACGTTTATTCTGTACACCTGCTTCCCTGCTATGCAACTTTAAACTGGTAGTTCCCAGGTTTCTGCGGTTTGCAAAAAGAATGTTGTGCATTTCCCAAAATTTTCCATCCTGAGCTGTTGCTACTGCGGCTTCGCCAGCTTTTAAACTGCGTTGATGAATATTTGTCATTGGAAAATGACGGAAATTAAATCTCACTTTTCCATCGTATTCTTCTAACAACTGTTTTACAACTTCGTTGGCTTTTGCACAAACTTCGCTTTCATATTCTCCAAACTCTTCTAGTGTTACAGGTGCATTAATATCCCCAACAAATACGTCTCTTGGTTCAATAATTTCTACCACCTCTTTTTTAAATGCCATAATATATAATTTATTTTTATGTCATAATTCCCATTTACTTACCTGGTCTATGACTTGTTGTTATAACCAATCCTGAAGGTTAATTGTTGCAATTTTTTTTAATATAAAGTAACAGCAGGATCATTATGTAAGTTGCTGAAGGTAATATTTTTTACCTTTTTTTCTTTACCATTTAAGGATATTTCCTTCACAGATTATCCACAATGCTGGTAACCAAGTACTTAATTTTTTATTTAGTCATTAAATAACTTTAATTTAACCAATTTTTACAGCTTTTGTCTTGCCTTTTTTAGCTATTGCCTCATTTCTAAAAACCACCACCCCATCAAAAACATCTACTAAAACCGGTTTTGCTTTGTCGATATCTCCTGCCAAAATCCGTTTACTAA
>JAYWAU010000328.1:0-4072 GCA_043782265.1 Ferruginibacter sp.
AACAGTCATGGCAGTACATTTATGCAAAAAAAGGAACCGAGGCTTTTGATAACATCTGGAATTGCCTTTTACCCGGCAACCAGCCTTGGGCCAAACATGCGGCTGCACTGATTGTGGCTGTGGCAAGAAAAACATTTGAAGCAAACAATGCAGTGAATGCTTATGCGGGACATGACCTTGGTATGGCAAATGCACACCTGTTGTTGCAGGCGAGAGCGATGAATATTTATTGTCACCCGATGGCTGGTTTCAATAAAATTAAGCTAACAGAACATCTAAAATTGTCTGAAAACCAGGAAGCATTTTGTGTAATTGCTACAGGCTTTTTAGCCGAGGCTGAAACACTGGAAGAGCCTTTTAAAACAAGAGAATTGACAGAACGTAAAAGAAAAAAAATTGCTGAATTTACTTTTAAATTATGAACAAAATACAAATACTGGTAATAGGCAGAGAGACCGACATTCTGCAAACAGTACTTCGTTTGATTAATAAAAATGACAGCTGGAATGCTACCGGTACTGGCGAAGATGAAACAGCCATTGAGCTTTTTCATCAGCATCCATATGATTTGGTTTTACTTGGTGGCGGCATAGAAGCTTACAGCGAAATAAAGCTTAGGAAAATTTTTACACTGCAAAATCCTAATATAAGAATAATTCAGCACTGGGGTGGTGGTAGTGGTTTGCTTGAAAATGAAATAAGAGCCGCATTGGAGAATAATGAAGAAGGCAATTTTAATATTGTTGACAACCCATTTAAATGATGCAGTAAATATTACTTTGCAGTATTTAGCACAAAACATTTTGGCGAAGGAAAAAATTTATAAAATTATTAATGTACTGCAGTAACATTTACTTTTTCAATTCCTTTAAGGTGTAGTTCAATGTGTCTTTCCTCGGCTTTGATATGGTACTCACTTACTATTTCTAAAATATCGTAATCAATAAAATTACATTCACTGCCATCAATGGTAAGTACACTGTATTCTGGTACTTCATCCAACGTTTTGCGCAATTTTACTTTGTTCAAAAAAGTTACATTGCTATTGAGTTTGATGTATTCTGTATCAATACCGCCATGTTGAGTCTTTGTAATTTTATATTCTGCTTTAAAATTATTTTGAATTATAAAGTATATAGAAATCAACAGCCCGATGCTAACCCCAATCAACAAATCAGTACTAAGTATCACAATAATGGTAAACACAAATGGAATAAACTGTTTCCAGCCAAGACTAAACATATTGCGGAATAATTTTGGTTTTGTAAGGTTGTATCCTGTAACCAATAATATTGCGGCAAGCGAAGCATAAGGGATTTTGTTTAGCAAAAAAGGAACAAGCAGTACAGCAAGTAACAAAAAAAGGCCGTGTGTAAAAGCCGAAAGTTTTGTTCGTCCTCCAGCATCCACATTGGCTGCTCCCCTTACTACCACTGCAGTCATTGGGATTGCGCCAAGCAATCCGCAGACAATATTACCAATGCCTTGCGCCACAAGCTCCCTGTTAACAGGTGTTATTCGGTTGCGCCTGTCTAATTTGTCAACTGCTTCAATACAAAGCAATGTTTCCAAGGTTGCCAATAGCCCAATGATTAATCCGTCTTTCCAAATTTCAGTGGTAGAAAACAATTTAGAAAATGCAGGAAAACTAATGCTTACAAAAATGTTGGAAGGGATGTTTACCAGTTGCGTTTGTTTTAAAGAAAATGCAGAAGCCGCATTTGTAAAAGCAATATTTGTGAGGATGCCAATAATAACTACCAACAACGGTGCAGGAATAACTTTCAGCTTTTTAGCAAAAGGCTGCTGAAGCAACATAAGAATGAGTAAAGAAATAGCCGTAATTAAAATAGCACCACGAGTAATATGATGATTGAAATCGTGGATATTACCTAAGAAATGTGCCGAAGAAAATAAATTTATAAACCCACTTGTCCAGAAATCTGGTTGATCGTATCCCAGCGCCAACGGAATTTGTTTTGAAATAAGAATGATACCGATAGCTGCTAACATCCCTTTAATTACTGAAGAAGGAAAATAGTTGGCAATGACTCCCAATTTTAGCAAGCCCAGTACCAACTGAAATAAACCTGCCACCATTACTGTCAGCAAAAATAATTTGTAGTCGCCAAGTGAAATAATGGAAGCCGCAACCAATGTGGTTAACCCAGCAGCCGGACCCGATACTGCTAATTGAGAGCCGCTGATTAATGCCACCACCAATCCTCCGATGATACCAGATAAAAGCCCTGCATAAAGTGGTGCCCCGGAAGCCAATGCAATACCCAAACAAAGGGGGAGTGCGACAAGAAAAACAGAAAGGCCTGCAGGAAGATCGTGTTTAAGCCAAATGATGCGGTAATACTTTAAGGTTCGTTTCATAGTAGAAGTATAAAACTATTTCTGTTAAAGGTAACCTTTATAAAGGGCAGCTTTGTGAATAACGTTGCTGGTAAAACCCGTATCGCTTTTTTTTAGATGCCAATTTATTATTTTGCTTTAATTGCCGTAAAATAAAAATATTGACCCCTGCCCGAATAAAATAAAAATATTTAAAAGAACAGTATCAACTATTTTTTTTTTAACAAAAGGCTTATCTTTAATTACAATCATGTTGTAGTATTTAATCGTCTTAATGAAAAAATTGATCAAACTTTCAAAACAGCAAAATAATACACCGGTTTTTTATGACCGGTTTCTCTTTTTGCTGTTAGTTGCAATAAATTTATCAACTACCACTTCAGCCCAGGATACCAGTTTTCAACCAAAACATGCAGCCATTTTTTTTCCTTATCCAATGTATAAAGAAAAATGGCGGTCCTCCATTGGCTTTACATTATTGACCACACCCGAAGATATTACAGAAGAAACAAGGATTAGGTTGCCCTGCGGTGACTATCGCCTGTTGAGGAAAATTAATACCCATTTTATTTTAGACAGCAGGTTATTGTTCCAGGTTTTGCAAAACCATATTTCAACCGGCATCCGGTATTCAAAATCCTTAAATGATAACCTCTATTTTAGTGCCGGCAATGATATTGGTTTTTGGTTTGGATATTTAAAGCTAAGTGGATTTAACAGTAAAGCGACAGGGTGGCTCAACTACTCCCATATATCATTGGGTTACAAAACAAAAAAGAACCTTCTTATAACTTTTAAAGCACAGGTTTCTGTCAACTTATTTTACCAGGCTATTACCGGCGATAATAAAGTTACTATTGGCAAAAATGCTTATAATGGTGAAACATTTACCCTTGCATTAGAACAACCCTTTTACAATAAGAAACACTTAACTCTGGCATTTTCTACCATTAATAATTATTTTTATTGGCAAACTTGGGCTTTATTTTATAAAACAAACAGAAAAATATTTTATCCTCAGGTGACCGTAGGATTTATTTTATGAAAAAAATAATTACCATATTTCTTTTATCCGGATTGTTTTTATCCTGCAAAAAAACATACAAAGTAGTAATGCCGGATACCTCTTCCTGGGAACTTTTTAATACACCCGCCGCATTGCCGTTGATTCAAATTACAAGGTCTGCAATGGAAGGGATTTACGACATCACTGAGGGTGGAGATACTTTTGGCGAACTGGTTGCTATTAAATGGAGTTATGTGATTAATAACGGCGATACTACCTTTCATATTTCAGGATTTTTTGGTAAAGACATTGCTTATTTTATTTGCGAAGGAAAACAACTGAACGGTTCAATTTTAATGAATGGATACTGGCGAAAAATGGTAAGTACTGAAACAGGCACCATGCGTTTAACCATTGGCCCAACGGATGGTGCAAGTGTGTTGTTAACCGCTGCTCCGGTAATTACCCCCGGAAGTATAACCATCAATGGAAAATTTGGCAAAGGACAAGAAGAACCTCAGATACCTGTAACGCTCAAGTATAAACGACCACTAAATAAAAATCCTGCACCTTTTCAAATAGCGGCCCATCGTTCCGGTGGCCGTACATCTGACCTGTTACCGGTGTCAGAAAATTCGGTAGCAATGATTTTGAAGACACAGGAATTTGGCTCTACCGGTGTTGAAATTGATATCCGTTTTACAC
>JAYWAU010000329.1:0-4064 GCA_043782265.1 Ferruginibacter sp.
TCCAATCCATCGCTCGTCAACACCCGTATTGCATCATCACCAGATTTATTGCCTTCATCATTCACGCCGCTCATGGTATAGTTTTGTGTTTTCACATCCAGTTTTGTTACATCCAACAACGGATTGATAAAATGCAGGCCGCTACCCAACACATCATTTTGAATACTCCCAAATAATTTCTTAACTCCAATTTCACCTGCATCTATTTGCTTTACACAAGAAGAAGAAATACCTAGCAGAATGAACAACAACGATACAATACGTCCCGGCCCAACAAACTTTGAAACAACGGCATTGTTTTTTGCTATCACATTGATAGCAAAAAAAATGATAACTCCTAAAATGATTAAAAACATGGCTGGCTTATTTTATAAACGCAAGTTCATCAAAACTAATGACATTATAATTTTTATCATTGTTACCAAAACTAAAACAGGATTTACTAAAAAGTAAATCCTGTTTTTTAAAAGTTTGAGTCTCTAATTATACTTCTCTAAAACTCCCCTTTAGTGGATGGGGATTAATTATTTAACATCAACGGCATCACCAGCATCAGCAACTCTTCATTCTCATCAACTTCTGTTGGTTTAATAATCCCCGCTTTTGTAGGAGTGCTTAATTCTATCACTATCTCCGGCGTTTCCGCAGCATTCAGCATTTCAATTAAAAATTTGGCGTTAAAAGCTATCTGCAGATCTTCTCCATCATACTGGCAGGCCATGCGTTCGTTTCCTTCAAAGCTAAAATCAACATCCTGAGCAGCCAATTGCAATTCGCTGCCGCTGATGCTTAATGCTACCTGGTTGGTACTTTTATTACTGAATACACTAACCCTGCGCAGCGCACTTTGAAAATCATTCTTGTTTACGGTTAGTTTATAAGGATTGTCAACCGGTATCACCACTTTATAATCCGGGAAACGGGCATCAATAAGGCGACAAACCAGTTCTGTACCACCATGTTTTACAAAAAGATGGTTGCTGTTATAAGACAGCGTTAGTTCATCTGCATTATCCGGCAAAGCACTTTTTAAAAGGTTCAATGGTTTCTTGGGCACAATGAATGTATCTGTCTTTGGGCAGCTTACATCATTTCTCTTGTATTTTACCAGGCGGTGTGCATCGGTTGCAACACAGGTAAGCCCTTTTTTATCCAGTTCAAAAAATACGCCTGTCATGGCTGGGCGAAGATCATCATTACTTACCGCAAACAAACTTTTGTTGATGGCAGTTACCAGGGCAGAAGAAGTCATGGTAAAAGCATTGGCATCATCTGCCAGTGGCTCTTTTGGAAAGTTATCCGGATTTTCACCCATTACTTTGTACTTGCCGTTATCGCTGGTAATTTCTACCCCAAAGTTTTTATCAATGGTAAAAGTGAGCGGCTGCTCGGCAATATTCTTCAATGTATCCAATAAAATTTTAGCCGGGATACAAACTTTTCCGCTGTCTTTGGCTTCAATATCCAGGTGCACTTTCATTACTGTTTCCAGGTCAGTAGCTACAACTGTTAACTTGTTCTTTTCAATATCAAACAAAAAATCCTCTAAAATTGGGAGCACAGTATTAGCATTAATGACACCGCTGATCTGTTGCAGTTGCTTAAGTAATGCAGAAGAAGAAACAATAAACTTCATAAAATAATTTTATTAAAAATCAAAGATAAAATAATGGTGCTAATGAAGCCAAGATAATATTTTTAATCTGATTTAATCTTTGTATTTCAACCATGAATATAATTTGTAAAAAGAAGAAAGCATTGAAATTTCACCTATTTGCCAACGAATATTCAATTTTCAACTGGCTGTTTCAGACGGAAGACTGATTGAATAAAAGCGGATCAGATTAAAATTTCTTATTTTCGGCTTTTCGATACCAACACCTTCAATGCAACAACAATTTACTCCCCAACAGGCACTCCCTAAAGCAAAAAACTTCTGTGCCTACCAGGAACGCTGCCACAACGCGGTGAAAGAAAAATTATATGGCTTTGGTTTAACTAAAAATGAATCGGATCAAATCATCAGCACCCTGATTGAAGAAAATTATTTAAACGAAGAACGGTTTGCCATTATGTATGCCGGTGGCCATTTTAGAGCAAAACATTGGGGACGTGTAAAAATAAAATACGAGTTAAAGAAAAAAATGGTGAGCCCTTACTGTATAAAAAAAGCCCTTGCTGCCATTGATGATGCCGCATATATAAAAACACTCAACCGGCTTGCTGCACTTAAACTACTATTACTTAAAAATGAAAAAAATATTTTTATCAGAAAGAAAAAATTGCAAAGTCATTTATTGCAAAAGGGGTTTGAAACTGATTTGGTAAATGCAATCGTCAATAAAAAATAAGCCCTTGATTTTGATAAATTCTTTTTAGGCAACTAAGATGATATAAAATCCTTTAGTCTTTTAAATTCTCTTTTAGATTTTACGGTAAATAAATTATTGATTGCAATCAATAACCTTTTCCTAAAGGGTGCAATTGCTTTCCGGCTGGTTATTTTGTTTTTCATACAGAAAGGATTAGTATGTAAAATTAAAAAACCGGTAAAGCCTTGTCAAGAGTGGTTTTGCGTAAATTGAGGATAGTATTTCCCGAAGCCCGGTATTAAATCTGTACCTGGCTTATTATCAGTTCAGATCTTTTTATAGAAGCATTTTTATGCCTTCTTAAAAATGGGATCATCAATAAAAGGCTGATTTTTAAGCCGTTTTCCTGTGGCTTTAAATATGGCATTGGCAACTGCCCCGCCGGTTGGTGGTAAGGCTGGTTCTCCAAGACCTGTTGGGTCAATCCCATTATCGATAAAATGTGTTTCAATTTCAGGTATCTCTTTCATGCGAATAAGCCGGTAAGAGCTGAAATTCTTTTGGTCTGTTGCGCCATTGGTAAAAGTGAGTTTGCTGTACATGGCATGTCCCAAACCATCTGTTACACCTCCCATCACCTGTTGCCGGGCACCGCTTACATTGATTACCTGTCCGCAATCTGCTACAGCATAAATCTTTTTTACAACAGGTTTGCCTGCTTGTAATATCACTTCGCAGACCTGCGCCACATAAGACTGGTGTGAAAAGTAAACACTAAAGCCCTGGAAAACACCGTGCTTTTTTCCCCAGTTGGATTTTTCTGCGGCTGTTTTTATTACAGTTTCCATTCTGCCAATATCATATTTAATAGCCCCTACCGGCGAGGTTCTTGCTTTCGCCAGTAGCTCTAGCCTGAACTGAATAGGGTCTTTACCTGCGGCCTGTGCCACTTCATCTATAAATGCCTGCTCTGCAAATCCCAAAAAATTAGTGATGGGCGCCCGCCATGCACCTGTTGTAATGGGCGATTTATGTTCTACTGAATCAATCAGTAAATGCTCCACAGCACCTGAAGGAAAATTATCCTCCCGCATTGGATTACCGGAATTGATACCTACGCCCCTGCATTTGTAACCGACCAGGTTGCCTGTAGCATCCAATGCTGCATCAAAACGGTAACGCACTGCCGGACGGTAGCTACCTCCAGCAATATCATCTTCCCTTGTCCAGATTACTTTTACCGGTGCTTTTATAATGCTGGATAATTCAGCCGCTTCCAGTACATAATCAAATTTCAGCCTGCGGCCAAAACCGCCTCCCAGCCTGGTAATTTCCAGGGTTATTTTTTCTTCCGGTATCCCCAATAATTTTGCTGTTGCGGCACGGGCACTTGCTGGTGTTTGTGTAGGACCGACCAGCTCTACTCCATCAGGTCTTACATCAGCAAAGAAATTCATCGGTTCCAGTGGTGCATGCGATAAAAACGGACATTGGTATTCGCTGGTGATTACTTTAGCAGCATTTTTAAAAGCTGTTTCCACGTCACCATTTTTTCTTCGTACCTCCGGTGTTCCGTTAACCAGCAGATCTGTAAATATTTTATTATGGTCGGCAGTACTTTCAATTACACCATCGTTTTCGTATTCAATTTTTAGCAGTTTTCTCGCCTTGTTAACCTGCCAGGTTGATTTACCAACTACCGCAACATTGTTTTTAAAAACTACCACATCTGTAATGCCGGGCAATGCTTTG
>JAYWAU010000330.1:0-4063 GCA_043782265.1 Ferruginibacter sp.
GCAATATCAAATGCTACTCCATGATCAGGAGAAGTGCGAACCCCATTTAATCCAGCGGTATAATTAACTCCTTCGCCCATTGCCAAAGATTTAAAAGGTATCAGTCCCTGGTCGTGGTACATTGCCAAAACAGCATCAAATTTTTCAAACTGTCCCCTTGCGAAAAAAGCATCTGCAGAATAAGGTCCAAAGCAAAAAATGTCCTTGTGTTTTGCTTCTTTAATCGCCGGTTTAATTATTTCTTCTTCTTCTCTGCCAATCAGGCCTTCATCCCCAGCGTGTGGATTTAAACCCAATAGCGCAATTTTAGGTTTATCAATACCAAAATCTTTTTTTAATGAGTTGTTGATAATTTGTAATTTACTCAGGATATTTTCACGGGTAATAAAAGGAGCTATATCTTTAACAGCCACATGTTCTGTCAGTAATGCAACCCTCATATTTTCTGCCACCATAAACATCGCTACATCTGCTACGTCAAATAAATTTTTTAAATATGGGGTATGCCCAGTAAAATTAAATGTATCCGAATGGGTATTTTTTTTGTGTATTGGGGCTGTAACCAAGCCATCAATTTTATTTTCTTTTAAAGCTTCTGCAGCAGTAACCAAACTTATAACAGCATATTTGCCACCTGTTTCATTTAATAACCCAGGAGTAACTGCTACTTCATCTTCCCAGCAATTGTATAGGTTAACCTGTTTATGATTAATTCGTGAAGCATCTTTTACACTGGAAAAATTAAAATTTATTTCAGGCAAACCCTTTCGATAAAAGTTAAGCACTTTATTACTGGCAAATATAACAGGAGTACAGATTTCCAGCAGCCGGGCATCACCCACGGTTTTAATAATCAGTTCTAAACCAATGCCATTTATATCGCCACAAGTAATGCCTATTACAGGCTTGTTTTCATAAATTGAACCCATGCTTAAAAATATTAGGGCATAAAAATACAAATTCTTTATGGTAAGGCTTTATTTTAACCAAGTTTGGTCAACAATTACAAATAACTATTTTTTGTGATTTGCAATTGATTATTGTCGGACCTAATTTTTATAATTAATAATTGAATGGTAAATAGACCACACCAAAAATAATACTGCATAGTAATAAATAAAACCGGTATTGTATAACTGAACCCTCTTTCATCAAATAAGAGTGGTTTTTACTTAGTTTTGCACCAATGTTTAAAATAAAAAAATCTTTAGGTCAGCATTTTTTGAAAGATGAGACCATCATTAAAAAAATTATTGATGCAGTAAAGGATGATCCCTTTACTAACTTGCTTGAAGTTGGTCCTGGTGGTGGTGCTTTAACAAAACACCTGATACAGTTACCCAACATTCATTTTAAAGCGGTTGAACTGGATGATGAAAAAACGGAATACCTTATAAAAACTTACCCGGGTTTGAAAAATAATATAATAGCCCATAGTTTTTTAGATATTGAAGAACCATTTGATACGCCTTTTACAGTAGTAGGCAATTTCCCTTATAATATATCCACACAAATATTATTTAAAGTATTGGATTGGAAAGATAAAGTACCGGTGGTTATTGGCATGTTTCAAAAAGAGGTGGCGCAGCGTGCAGCATCAAAAGAAGGGAGCAAAGTCTATGGCGTATTGAGTGTTTTAATACAGGCATTTTATGAAGTTGAATATTTGTTTGATGTTAGCAACCAAAGCTTTAACCCGCCACCAAAGGTGCAGAGCGGCGTAATAAGATTGAGAAGAAAAACTACTGACCTTAAGGTAAAAAGTGATAGAGCCTTTAAAGTACTTGTAAAAACAGCGTTCAACCAGCGTCGCAAAACATTACGTAATGCTGTAAAAAGTTTATTTACTTCTGAAGAATTAAATGATGATATTTTTAATAAACGTGCTGAAGCCCTTAGTGTAGAAGATTTTGCTGCACTAACTTTTCGGATGAGTTAATTAATTATACTACTTGCTACCCTCTTAATTATTAATGTACTAAATATACTCTTTTCAGTTAGTACCCCTTTTATTTATCTCTTCATATAGAAGTTATCATAGACGATTATGATTAGGATCACCTTTATGGTTGATGGTACGCAGGAAATCCTGGGTCTTTGAAATATAATTTTATAATTTAATGACAATAAATATTTTTGGCAATAATTACTTTTTATGGACAATAGTTTTTTTAGTTACCTACAACGCATTGAACTATTGGCTTTTTTTTCTGGCTACCCTTTAATATATACTTTGATAGTTTTTACGGCCGGAAATCAGCGCTCAAAGAATAATTTTATAAGTAGGTGTATTTCACTTTTACCTTTAGGATACGCCCTCGTGGGCTCATTATACCTTGGGCTGCAATTAAAAAATCTATATCCAAACTATTCTGTTGAAAATTTAAAACTAGCAACACAAGAACCCTTGTTAATAACTTGGGCACTACTTTCAATTCTATTCTGGATACCTTTTTTTAGCAAAAAAACAGTCATTAGTTTAATACATAGCCTTGTCTTTTTCTTTTTTTTATTACAAGATTTCTTTTTACAATTATCTGCTAAATCAGGAGATAGGAGTATGGTAAGAAACAGCATGAAATTATATACTGATAGTCTTCTCCTAAACATAAGTGCCTTTGTCTTTATTGCTTTGCTAGCCTTTTTATTTACCTTTTATAATAAACAGTCAAAGGCCTGATTTGATTGATATACTTTGTTATAATGTTGAATAAAATTTCAACTCCCTTTATTTTTTTCATTTAATTTATTATTTTAAAAACCTCGCTAATTCGAACCATTCCTCTATGCTATTGTAAGTTTTTATTTTATGACATATGTCACATTAGGCCTTGATGTAAGTCATAGCAATGCCTCCTTGTCCTCCTTATTTTTGGCCTGTTATTCATTAGTTAATTATTCATTTTAAAATATAATTTATGAAACTGCTTAGCAACAAAACGCTTTTAATTCTGCTGGTACTCATTAGTGGTTACGGTTACATTGCCAGTTGTACACGAGACAATGAACTACCTCCTCCTCCTGCCACCACTGGCCCAATTATTAACCATGGCACCAATGTGCATCTGCCTGGTAGTATGACGGTAGGAAATAACAACGAATGGAAAGTTGATAAAGCCCACTCCAGTATATTATGGTCAACAAATTATGTTGGTGCAGCTGGGTTATTAACCGGCCGCTTTAACCAATTTGGTGTACACGACGTAACGGATGAAAAAATGCTGAATTATGTTATTGGTGGTCAACCATTACCAGACTCTTCATGGGCATTTTATGAAAATGAACCAGCCAAAACGTACTTCAATGGGTATGTGCAAATAAATCAATCTAATACCGGGGAACCCGGTCGTGATGCAGGTTGTAATGTTTCTGGTATGGGAACAACTGCCATTGTAGCCGGTACTCAAAATTTAACTGTTACAAATATTGCTAGAATTAAAACAACTGAAGTAAAATTTGATCCGGCCAGCAATGATTATATAGTAACATTTAAGTTTACATGGCAGGGTAAATTAGCTACACCATTAACACAAACAATTGTTGGTAAATTAAAATACATTCCAAAAGCAACAGTTCAGTTTGGAACTGCTGCAGGCTACGATGTTTTTGGACTGCAATTTAAATTTCAGTTTAACTGTAGAGATTTTGGTATTACCAGCACCAGTATTTCAGATAAAGTTGAAATAGAAGTTAACGTTAATTTAAACAATAAGTAACCAAAAAAGGAAATACAATGAAACAACTAATAATATATGGAGGAGTCTTTTTTTTAATGGCTATAGGCTTAATAAGCTGCTATAAAGATGTTATCCTGCCAGATGCTTTAGTGGATCCAGATGGACCTCCACAGGCGGTAAGTTTTAAAACTGAATTAGCACCAATATTTAATTCCAAATGTGCCATATCCGGATGCCATGTTCCTGGCTCTCGTCATCCTTACATGCTTACAGATGTATCGTTTAAGGAAATTGTTAATGGCGAATTTGTAAACAACATTATTCCTAAAGAGAGCATTTTGTATAAAATGATCAATGGAGAAATGAGAGAATATATTCCTTCAGCA
>JAYWAU010000331.1:0-11166 GCA_043782265.1 Ferruginibacter sp.
CACCAACTATTGATATCCCTTCTGAAAATATTTTGCCGTTAAAGTTAAAAGAGTTCATATACAAATATGGTACAAAGTTTAACCATAAATGGTTTTTATTATTAAATTCAGATCACAAAAAATCCCACCAAAGTTGGTGGGACATTTCTTCTATGGGGTTTTTAAGAGAAAAAAAAAATTAGGCTCTCAGGCAATAGTTAATGATTATTATTTATAAAAAGAAATTTATTTAAAACCAATTCAATAAATCCTACATTTCTTCATTCAATATATTATGCTTAACAGCATACATTATTAAACCGGCGGTACTTTTTGCACCTGTTTTTACTTTTAGTTTATCACGTATTGCTTCCACAGTTCGTGGACTCAAATCAACCATATCTGCAATTTCCTTGGTCGTTTTTTCTTCGCACATTAATTTAAGAATCAACATTTCTTTATCATTTAAATTTGCCTCTTGTTGTACTATTTTTTGTGGAGACAAATGATTCCGTTGCTTTAAATTAGTAAGCAAAGCTTTATTTGTAAGGGCATTGAAAAAATAATCTTGTTCAAAACAGGTTTTTATTGCCTCATAAATAACTTCAATATCACTTGTTTTACTAAGGTAACTATTAGCGCCCAATTCCATCAGTTTTGTAATCATACTGTGATCTTCCAGCATGGTCAACATCACAACCTTAATGTTTGGCCAATTTTTTTTTATCTCTGGTAATACTGTAATACCATCCATTACCGGCATTTGTATATCTAATAATATTACATCCGGCTGAATCATTTTCAGCATATTTAATAAATGCATTCCATTATCTGCCTCTGCAATTACCTTAACATCGGTTTTTGAACTTAATGCAGTTTTTACACCAGCTCTATACAGAACATGGTCATCAGCAATCAATACTTTTATGGGTTCCAAAGTTGTTTTGTTTTTAAAATAAAAGAGGTAGTTAGTATAGAGAAAAACACACCACTTGTTAAATGCAATTTCGAATTTATTTTTTTAACAATAATAGGATATTTACCTGTTATTTTTATTAGGAAAATTACGATCAAGGAAGTACAAACACTTAGTGCTATAATTTATAAGATACGCAGTAATCCTTTGTTATTTTCAAATTGAAGAAACACTATTTATAATTAATTAAATAATTTTTTTCTGCAATTAAGGTATTTTTTTGCCGAAAATATGGATAAGTCATTGTTTATACTACAAATTGATAACGAAAAAATTACTCAATTAATTTATTTCGCATGCCATACATAATTAAACCGCCTATGGTTTTCGCATTTACTTTCATCTTCATATTTTGACGAATTGTTTCAATTGTCCTTGGGCTTAAAAATATAATCTTAGAAATTTCTTCCGTTGTCTTATCTTCTGCAAGCAGTTGCAAAATTTTTATTTCCTTTTCGTTAAAATGAATCGCAGTAGTTGAGCCATAATGCTGGCGAACACTTTTTTTCTGCATCAGTTTCCCCATTACTGCTTTATTAACGAGGTCGTTAAAATAAAAGTCTTCGTTCATGCAGGTAAGAATGGCTTCATATATTTCTTCAGGATCTGTAGTTTTAGTAAGATAGGCATTAGCCCCCATTTCCATCATTTTACTAATCATTTGATTGTCATCGTACATACTTAGTACAATAATTTTAATACCATCATATTCTTTTCTGATGAGTTCAATACCATTTATGCCATCTATCTCTGGCATCCTTATGTCCATTAATAAAACTTCTGGCTTTTTTATAGCAATTTTGTGCATCATATCCTTGCCATCTTCAGCTTCCCAAAGCATTTTAAGATTGTCTTTACCTGAAAGAGCCATTTTTATTCCATCCCTAAATATCTTGTGATCGTCAGCAATTGCAATTTTTATTAAATAATCCGGAGAGATAGACATGTTACAAATGAGTTAGGTTGGTTTTTATACTAAATTAAGTATTCATAATTAGTTAAATACAATTATTTCAAATAAAATATTTACTTGTTAGATTACAAAGTTCAAATAATACCTCTGAATATTGGCGTGTAAAAAACGCAGTTTATAAAAAATTATTGCGTACCTGTACTCAGTATTTATACCAAAAAATATTCTTCTAGCTTCTTATTTTATCTATAAACAAAAAAACTATACATTATATACTAATTTAAAATTGTACTGAACTTACATTTTTAAAATATTTAAAATTGATCTTATAGCAAAAAAAATTTTAACCATTTTTTAAGGGCTTTTCTTGCTCAGTTTATTGACTACAATATTTATTTCACATGAGACTTTAATGTGAATTTATTAATTATAAAATTCTTTCCTTCTAAGATACCCCTTTCTAATCATTTACAGTACTTCTGAAAGCAAGATATTCTAAAGAGTAAAGTTACTATCGTAATAATACATCAAAACTGCATAGTAATTTTACTATTTAATACTCGTATATTTACCAAATCTAAAAAAGTTTTATCCCAAGTATTTCCTCTAAAAGACTTATTGGAACTACATTTCAGCAAAATAGAACTTCTTAAGATACATTATACCTATTGTTTAGGCTATAATTTTAATTCAAGTTTACAGTTCGAAACCATTTTGTCAAAAAACTAAATTAATTTTATCATGCTAGCATTATTAGTTAAAACTGTACACTTGTTAGTAATATCTCTTTAATGATAAATAAGGTAATTTTTGAAAAAAGTTAATTACTTTTGATAAAACTACCAATTATCATAGAAATTTTACGAAACCTTAATTATCTCTCTGAGATTCTGCCTTTCTTTTTTTGTTTATTATTTTTAAAAAAAATTAATAGCAAAGAAATGAAGGTTTTTTTTGTTTACACAATTGCCAGTCTATTATTATTTATAAGTTCTTTTTTGGCTGCTAAATTTTATTCTGAATATTCCTACATCACTGTGAGCATTTCATTGGTTGTACAATTTATAATTCTTTCCATCCTTTATTTCAATATTATAAGGAATACTAAAATCAAAAAATTAATAACTTTAGGAGCCATAGCATACATATTTTTTTGGCTATATAATTTTTTAAAAAGCAGTTTTACAGATCTGGATACAACACCTTTTGCCGTAGAGTGTATCTTTTTTACGTTTCTGATAGTATATTACTTTTATGAAATAATGCGTTATAGTTTGGATACGCAACTTTTTCAATTACCTAGTTTTTGGATTTCAGTTGCGTTTCTAATTAATTTTTCGGGCACTTTTATTGTTTTTTTACTTGGCAAATCTTTGATAAACGAATTTCCAAGCCAATACCTGATTATTGTTAGTACAATAACCATAATTAAAAATATATTACTTTGTACTGCAGTTATTGCTAATAAAAGTTTAATTATACCAAAAAATCATTCTTCTTTACCCTCTGATTTAAATTTAGATAACTTTCAACCGTTTAACAACAAACACTAACCACTAAACCTGCAAATGATTTTTTTACAAGTTGCTGCAAACACTTCATCCAGGTTTAATTACATCATGCTTTTTGGCACTCTTGCCATGCTTTGTTTAACATTGGGTATTGTGTTTTTTGTTATTTTTCACCAGCGAAAAGTTATTCGATTTAACGATCAGCTTAAAAAACTGGAGGATGACAAGCAGCAGATATTATTAAATGCATCTATTAAATTTCAGGAGGAAGAGCGAAATAGAATAGCTGCTGATCTTCATGATGATGTAGGTCCATTATTGGCCACTGCCCGTCTTTACCTTAATGAAAATTTAGTGAATCAGGAACCTGCAGCGCAGCTACAATCAATATTTAGTGCCAAACAAATTATAGATGATGCCATTCAACTGATTCGTAATATCAGCCATAGCATGATGCCCCCAACACTCAAAAACTTCGGCCTTGAAAGTGCGATGAGTGACCTTTTTCAAAAAATAAATGGAAGTGGGACCCTTAATGCAAGTGTACGTTTTCACGATTACCGTACCCGATTAAAGATTGAACAGGAATTATTAATTTTTAGGATAATCCAGGAACTGGTAAACAACATTATTAAACATAGTAATGCAGGATTCATTCATCTAACGCAGAACGCAAATACAACACATAGTTATTTTAGACTTCATCACGATGGTCAGGGGATTGTACAAACAGAATTTGACAGACTAAATCATGTATCTACTGGTTTAGGATTGAAAAATATTGCGAGTAGGATTAAAGTTTTAAATGGTCGGATCTTTTTTGAAATCGATCCCAGTCATACCTATTATAAAGTAACATTAGAAATACCCAAGGATTCAACCTACTAGGATGGTAAAAATAATTTACTGTTTTAATCGTCAAACAACGACAAGTTGCTGCGGACTTGCCTTATTGAAACCCGGTTTCTTTTTCATAGATTTGCTTAACCCAATTAATTATGGAGCTTATAAAAGTTGCTATAGCGGATGACCATCAAATTTTCAGAAAAGGAGTGATTCTTTCAATGCGTCCTTATACAGATATTAAGTTTGTTATGGAGGCCGAAAATGGTGAAGATCTCCTGGAAAAAATTCCTGAGGCAGCTCCAAATGTAATTCTTTGCGATTTAAAAATGCCCCTGAAAGATGGCATTGATACTACCAAACAAATAACAAAATACTTTCCTGGTATTAGGGTTATTATTTTAACCATGTATGAAGATGAGCGTTTTGTAGGTCATTTGATGGATTGTGGTGCTGCAGGTTATTTATTAAAAAGTACAGACCCATCAGAAATAAATAAAGCTATACATGAGGTTATAAATACCGGATTTTATTTAAACCCTTTTGTAAATAAAATTTTGATTAAAAAGAATTATAGTAAACAAAAATTTAACCCATCACTTACTACCGAAATTATAGTAACCGATCGTGAAAAGGAAGTACTTACACTAGTTTGCATGGAATTTACGGCATCTGAGATAGCTCAAAAAATGGATATAAGCTCCCGAACAGTTGAGGCTATAAAAGATAGATTAATGGAGCGCTTTGGCGTTAAGAATTCTGTAGGCCTGGTTTTTTACGCAATGAAAAATCAACTAATTGATTAAAGTTGAATCTTTTAAAACAGGCCAAATAATTTAGAATCAATGCTTGTTATTATCTGCCCCAAATGCTCTTCGTTTTCTGCAAACTTATTTTTATCTGCATCAATAATCAACAGCGGGCCTTCTTTATAATTATCAATAAAACCGTTATAGTAATCATTTAATTTTTTTAAATAATCAAGCCTGATATTTTCCTCGTATTCACGCCCTCTTTTTTGTATTTGCGCTACTAAAGTTGGTACAGAAGCCTTTAAATAAATAAGTAAATCCGGAGGTTGCACCATTGATTTTAGTGTTTCGAAAAATTGATAATAATTATCAAAATCTCTTTTTCCCATCAACCCCATATCATGCAGGTTCGGCGCAAAAGTATTGGCATCTTCATAAATGGTTCTATCTTGTATCACTGTTTCAGTACCGTGCTGAATCTCTAGCAATTGTTTTAACCGGCTGTTTAAAAAAAACACCTGTAGATTAAAACTCCACCTCGGCATATCTTCGTAAAAATCGTTTAGGTAAGGGTTATGGTCAACATCTTCAAATTGCGGAATCCATTTGTAATGTTTGCTTAACATTTCTGTTAAAGTGGTTTTCCCGGCCCCAATATTTCCGGCTACTGCAATGTGTTTTGGTTTTTTTGATTTGGCCATGTTGCCCTAACCCCAATGGGCTGTTTAAAGATTAAGAAATGATTATTGAAAAACTTATTTAAAAGTGAATGTATGGAATCTTTAGAATATTACTGATACAAATTTTAATACTATTTGTACAATTTAAATTAGTAATCTAACCCCATTGTTTCTCGTACCAATTTCATAGTCTCGTTTGCGCTTATACCTGCCTTCGCAGCTCCCTTTTCCATTACATTTTTAAGGTATTGTTTGTCATCTAAAATTACATTTATTTTACTTCTGATTGGACTTATAAATGTTACCATGTCTTCTGCCAGCTGCTTTTTCATATCGCCATAGCGTATAGTGCAATTGTTATAATCGGCTTCAAATTTCAATATAACTTCTTCGCTGCTCACCAGTTTCATTAACCCGAAAATATTCTCGATGTACTCAGGCTTCGATGAATTTATTTCGGTTGGGCCTCCATCGGTCTTAGTCTTCATCACCTTCTTTCTAATCATGTCATCTTCATCCGCAAGGTATAGCGTGGCCATTTGATTTTCACTCTTACTCATTTTCCCTGTTCCATCTAAGCTTGGCACTTTTACCAACTCCTGATTATAGTTAAATGCATAGGGCTCAGGAAAGACTTTCCCGTAACGGTGATTAAACCGATTTACATAAGTTCTGGCAATTTCAAGATGTTGTTCCTGGTCCTTACCTACGGGCACATATTTTGCCCTGTGCAATAAAATATCTGCAGACATTAAAACCGGGTAAGTTAACAACCCTGCATTAATATTATCAGGATTTTGGCGAACCTTATCTTTAAAAGTGACTGTTTTTTCAAGTTCTCCAGTATAGGCCAGCATATTCAAATACAAATACAATTCTGATGTTTCGTACACATGACTTTGGCAATACAACGCCACTTTATCAGGATCCAGTCCACAGGCTATATTTTCTGCCAACACCCTATGCACATTTGCTTTTAGCTGTTTCGTATCGGGATGTGTGGTAAGTGAGTGAAGGTCTGCCACCATAAAATAGCAGTCAAAATCTTCCTGCATTTTTACATAATTACGGATAGCCCCGAAGTAATTTCCAAGATGCAAAAATCCGGTAGGCCGGATACCACTCATTACTATTTCTTTCTTTTTCGTCATAAAGGTCGGCAAAGATAACAAAACTCAAATGTGATATGCCATTAGTTTCATGTAATTATTAACTGCCATTCATATAAAATCAACAAGTCTGTCAACCTAATCCATTATTTTTGTTTTATGGAAGTTAATGATACATTGGTAGATAAAATTGCTCACCTCGCAAGACTTCAGTTTAATACTGCTGAAAAAGCCGCTATTAAAAACGACTTACAGAAAATGATAGTTTTTGTAGAAAAATTAAATGAACTGGATACAACAGGCGTTGTACCATTATTGCATATGAGTGATAATGTGAACGTGTTAAGGGAAGATGAGGTAAATGGCAGTACAAATCGTGAAACGGGTTTAAAAAATGCCCCATTGCATGACAACCAATTTTTTAAAGTGCCGAAAGTAATTAAGAAATAGCGACAAACTGGTTTGCTAACTTTCCTTACTCACGACCAAACATTGAATTAAGTTCAATATAATATTATATCAACCGCTTAATGAATCAATAAACAATATCATCATGCAGGGAATTATTCATTTAGAAAATATTTGTAAGAGTTATTATTTAGGTAAACAGGAACTGGAAGTTCTAAAAGGAATTAATATTGACATTCTTAAAAATGAATATGTGGCTTTGATGGGACCCAGCGGATCGGGCAAATCTACTTTGATGAATATTTTGGGTTGCCTGGATACACCTACCCGGGGAAGATATATTTTAAACGGACATGATGTAAGTCGCATGATTGATAACGATCTTGCCGAAATACGTAATAAGGAAATTGGTTTTGTTTTTCAACAATTTAATTTATTACCCAGGCTAACGGCAGCAGAGAATGTAGCACTCCCGCTTATTTACAGTGGCATTGCAAAAAAGGAACGAATAGAAAGGTCGCTGGAAGTTTTAAGAAAAGTTAAGTTAGAAGACAGAAGCCATCATAAACCAAACGAATTAAGCGGAGGCCAGTGCCAAAGAGTTGCAATTGCAAGAGCACTTATTAACGATCCTGCCATTATTCTGGCAGATGAACCAACTGGTAACCTAGACTCTAAAACATCGCATGAAATAATGGATATTTTAGGCAAGATTCATAATGAAGGAAATACAGTTGTTTTGGTAACACATGAAGAAGATATAGCAGGTTTTGCCCATCGTGTAGTGCGTTTGAGGGATGGTGTTATTGAAACAGATAAGGTAAATAACAATCCTTCTATAATTGCCCAGCATGCCTGATTTTTAAATTATCTTAAGTAAAAAAAGGAGCTTTATAACTATTGTTGAGAAGCAATCTGTAATGTCAATCTTTTTTGTAAACTAATCCCTGTTTTTTTTGTTGCTTTGTGATAATCATTATCAACAAAAAAAGCATGTCATTAAAGATTTATACCAAAACCGGCGACCTGGGACATACCAGTTTAATTGGAGGAACAAAAGTACCAAAGAGTCACTTACGCATTGAAACCTACGGAACTGTTGATGAATTAAATTCTTACATCGGTCTGATAAGCGACCTCATTGAGGATACCCATTCTAAAATCATTTTAAAAGAAATTCAGGATCGTCTTTTTACCGTTGGCTCCTCTTTGGCATGTGACCCAGATAAAGAGCCATTGATGAAAATACCTGATTTAAAAGAAACTGATATTGAATTGCTGGAAAATGAAATTGACCGGATGAATGAAGTATTAACACCAATGAAATATTTTATTTTGCCTGGCGGACATATTGCCATTTCATCTACACATGTGGCCAGGTGCATATGCAGGCGGGCAGAAAGACTATGTGTGAATATGCAGGAGCATGGTTTGTTTGTGGATCCATTGGTAATTAAATACATTAACCGTTTGAGCGATTATTTATTTGTTTTATCAAGACATGTAGGTCATTTACTTAAGGTGGAGGAAGTATCCTGGAAACCACGGATTAATGGCTAATTGATAATACTTTTAATTAACAATAATATGCTGATCATTATCAGATAAATTAATCGACGATTTTTATGGATAGTTGATACTATTTTCAACTGCAAAAATTCTCCAGAACTTTACAGCATTATCCATTAAAAAATTATCAACTAAATTATCCTCCCATCTTTCATGTGCAGTATACGATCGCTCATTTGTGCCAGTTCTTCATTGTGTGTTACAATTAAAAATGTTTGTTTAAACTGATCTCTAAGATCGATAAAAAGCTGGTGTAATTCTTTTGCATTTGCACTATCCAGGTTACCCGTTGGTTCATCCGCCATGATAATAGAAGGATCATTTATAAGTGCCCTTGCTACTGCCACTCTTTGCTGTTCACCACCAGAAAGTTGCTGAGGTTTGTACTCTAAACGGCTAGCCAGCCCTAAAGTTGTTAACAAATTGATCGCTTTTTCAGTTATTTCCTTTTTCTTTCGACCAGCTATCCATCCCGGAATACAAACGTTTTCAAGGGCTGTAAATTCGGGTAATAAGTGATGAAATTGAAAGACAAAACCAATGTATTTATTGCGAAAAGCAGCCAATTTCTTCCCATTAAGTGCTTCAATTCGTTCACCTTCCAGAGAAACGGATCCCTGATCTGCAGAATCTAAAGTGCCAAGAATGTGTAGCAGCGTGCTTTTACCAGCTCCAGACGAGCCAACGATGCTGACAATTTCCGCTTTTTGAATATTTATATCAACGCCCCTTAATACAGGCAGGCTGCCATAATTTTTTATAATATTTGTTGCTGTAAGCATGGGGCAAAGTAACCAATTAATAATAATTTAAACGCAATTAAAGACACTATTTGCCCGTTTTAAATAAAAATTAAAAGGTAGGTTTCAAAAACACATTTGTTTAATTCCACCAAACTTTTACATTTGCAAAAAATTAAACCCATTTAGACAATGTTTTGGACACTAGAATTGGCCTCGCATTTAGAAGATGCCCCATGGCCAGCAACAAAAGATGAACTGATTGACTTTGGTATCCGCAGTGGTGCTCCAATTGAAGTAATTGAAAACTTGCAGGAACTGGAGGATGAAGGCGAAATTTATGAAGGATTGGAAGATATCTGGCCGGATTACCCAAGCCAGGAGGATTTCTTTTTTAATGAAGATGAATATTAATATTACTTCCTGTAATCCCATCCAGCAAGAGTTATAAAAGACTTATCAATACACTACAAAAGCCACTAACTTATGTTGGTGGCTTTTGTAGTAAGTATAACCGTAAAAGAATTATTATTTTTTGAATAACTTTATTTGAAGTAAAGCAGTAGTAAGAACAAAGCACAAACGGTGCCATCGCAAATGATGACTGACATTAGATGCATCCCATTCCACACTCCAACCAGGCTTCAGTTCTTGAAAAACAAATGCACCTACTTAGACTTATTTTTCCATTTGTTCAATTACATCTAAAGTAACACCGGTTGAAGAAAATCCACCATCATGAAAAAGGTTTTGCATGGTTACCATCCTTGTCATATCGCTAAATAGTGTTACACAATAATTGGCGCAATCATCTGCACTTGCATTACCCAACGGACTCATTTTTTCTGCATAGTTGATGAAGCCGTCAAAACCTTTTATTCCGCTGCCTGCAGTGGTTCGTGTAGGCGATTGTGATATGGTGTTTACCCTTACATGTTTTTTAACTGCATAATGATAACCAAAACTTCTTGCAACGCTTTCAAGAAGCGATTTGGCATCTGCCATTTCATTATAGTCTGGAAACACTCGCTGTGCTGCAATATAGGTAAGGGCTGCCACACTACCCCATTCGTTAATGGCATCTTCTTTCATAGCAATTGCCAATAACCTGTGAAGACTTATGGCAGATATATCAAGGGTTTTGGCATTAAAGCCGTAATCTATTTCTGTGTAGTGTTTGCCCTTGCGTACATTCAGACTCATCCCGATAGAATGTAAAATAAAATCCACACCGCCGCCAAAATGTTCTTTTGCTTTTAGGATCAGGTTTAGTACATCTTCACTACTGCTAACATCGCAGGGAATTACCGGAGCATTTATTATTGCCGCTAATTTATTAATCTCGCCCATACGCATGGCTACCGGGGCATTGGTAAGTAAAATTTCTGCTCCTTCCTCATGGCACCGCAAAGCAGTTTTCCATGCAATTGATTTTTCATCAAGGGCGCCAAAAATGATTCCCTTTTTTCCTTTAAGTAAGTTGTAAGACATAGCTGATTTTATTTGAGGGGTAAAAATAAGGTTCTTATGGTGTAAAGAAAAAATCTTTAAGATGAATTATTGTAAAAGTCAACAGAAAAATGAGCAGAAAAAGACCGGTTACATTTAACAATAAGAATAAAAGAAAACGGGACATTGATTTACGTGGCCCAATTTTTATTTGTAAAAATTGTTGTAGCTGCCATG
>JAYWAU010000332.1:0-4044 GCA_043782265.1 Ferruginibacter sp.
AGGTACTTTTTGCAACAGGTTATCCAATAACTTTTTGGTTTCAATTTCATCCTCATACCCCAGGCAAATATTTACCATCAGCTCTCCGGTGTTGCAATAACGAATGATGATGTTGCGTAACCAGCCCGTATGTTGTTTAATGTCGTAAAAAGTATACTTGTTTTCCCGGGCAAAATCTCTTGTGGTATTGCGGATAGCATTGTTTACTTCATCCATCAGGTAACAGGTTTCAATATCGATGATTTTGTCAAAAATTCTTGGCACATGAAATCCAAGTGCATTTTGTTGAACCACCTCTCCAGGGGCTTTTATTTCTTCGCTCGTAAGGTAACGCTTGTTGCTAAAAGTAAAATCCAGTTTATTTCTATAGTGAATTGTATCGGCACCTCCAACAATTGGCAATATTTCAGGAAGTTCAATCTTGCCAATGCGTTTTAAGTTTTGTGCAACTTCCTGCTGTTTGTAAACCAGCTGTTTTTCGTAAGGTAACATTTGCCATTTACAACCACCACATACACCAAAGTGCTGGCAAAAAGGTGTTGTTCTTTCAGCAGCATACTCATGAATATGTGTTACTTTTCCTTCGCCCCAATCTTTTTTGTTGGTGCTGATAAACACATCTACCACATCGCCGGGCACAGCTCCTTCAATAAAATAGACTTTACCATCCTGCCTTGCAACAGATTTACCCTCGGCTGCATAACCGGTTACCGATACTTTTTCTAATAAAAATTTTTTTCTTTTCACGGTTGCAAAAGTAACCACGATTTTTCTTTAATTAAAAGATAATCCATCTGGTTTTTTTGTTAAGGATATGTAATTTTAAAATGTGCAACAATGCCCTGATGCTCATTAACCATTGATTTTAGATACTTTTGTAACCTTATTAAAATATTGAATGAAACGAACTCTTTTTATTCTGGCAGCAACATTATTTAACGCCACATCCCACGCACAAAACTATAAGGTAACACTGCAAACAAACCAATATAAATCAGGCATTGCATACTTAACCTACCACATGGGCAAAAACCTTAATGTAGAAGATTCTGCTGCGGTAACAAATAAAGGCACGGCTATTTTCTCGGGCAAGCGAATTTTACCCCCAGGTATTTATGCAATAGTGTTACCGGGTAAATCAAAAAGTGTTGATTTTTTAATTGATAAGGCACAGCAAATTACTGTTAGCATTGATACAACAGATTTGCTTTCTAAAACCATGGTAGCAGGGTCACCTGCAAATGTATTATTGCAGCAATATCAAAAAACCATAGCCTTAAAGGCTCAACAACTTGATGCAGAAAAGAGGGCCTATGCAGCCGCCAAAACAAAAGTAGATTCTGCATTGCACGAAGCCAATTATAACAAACTAAATAAAGAACTAAACGATTACAGGGAAGGTATTATTAAAACCCAGCCAACATCTATGATGGCTGCCTTGCTTACTGCCATGAAAGACCCTGTAGTAATGAATAGTAAACCACAAACCCATAATGACTCTTTACAAAATTATTATTATTACAAAACACATTACTGGGATGGGGTAACATTTATGGATGAACGCATTATTCGTACGCCGTTTTTTTTACCAAAGTTAGAAAGGTATTACAGGGAATTAATGGTGCCCGAACCAGACAGTATTATTAAGGAAGCCGATGACCAGCTATTGCTTGCCCGCAGTTGTCCGGAGATGTATAAATTTTTATTGAACTGGCTTACGGATGAATATATCAGTCCTAAATACATGGGACAGGATGCCGTGTTTGTACACCTGTTTGAAAAGTATCATAGCAAGGGAGTCAGCAACTGGCTCAACGAAAAACAAATGGAAACCGTCAGTCGCAGGGCATATATGTTAATGGCAAACCTGGTAGGAGCCAAAGCCGCCGACCTAGAAATGCAGGATACTGTTGGGAAATCTTCTCCCCTGTATAATGTTTCAGCAGATTATACGGTGGTGATTTTTTGGGATCCCACCTGTGGACATTGTAAAGAAGAAATACCCCGGATGGACTCTGTTTACAAGGCATCCTGGAAAGTGCATGGGGTGAAAATGTATGGTGTTTTATCGGCAGATAGCAAGGCAGACCTTAAACCGGAATGGGTAAAATACATACGGGAACACAATCTTGGCGACTGGGTAAACGTTTACCAGACAAAAGAAGTTGAAACAGCAATTACCGCAGCACAAAAACCAGGTTACCGGCAATTATACGACGTTACGCAAACACCCACTGTTTATCTGCTTGATAAAGACAAGCGAATCATCGCTAAAAAATTAACCTGGCAGCAACTCGACGAATTGTTGCAGGTAAAATGGAAATTAAAAACTAACTAACTTAAACAGGTTAACAATGAAGAAAACGTATTTACTGATAGTGTTAACCCTTGTAGCAGCGAAGCTATTTTCTCAAACAGTTTTTACTTATGGTGAAAACCTGGTTGGTAAAGATGAGTTTTTAAGAGCCTACAATAAAAACAAAACACCTGTTGCAGACAAAGAAAAATCCCTGCGGGAGTACCTTGACTTATACATAAAATTTAAACTAAAAGTAAAAGCAGCAAAGGAACTTCGGCTGGATACTTTGCAGCAGTTGAAATACGATATGCAAAATTTCAGCAGCCAGGTAGAAGAGGGTTACATGAACGATGAAAAAAGTGCCAATGCTTTGCTGGATGAAGTGATTAAACGAAGTCAAAAAGACATTCATTTAATTCATTTTTATGTACCACTTAATGCAACAGCCTCTCAAGCAGATTCGATAAAGACAATTAAAGGAATGGATGCGGTGATTGAAAATTTAAAAAAAGGGTTTACAGATTACAATGGGATTGTTAATGCAGCTAGTGATAAAAATATAATTGTGACCGTTAAAGATATTGGCTACATCACGGCGTTAACTTTACCTTATCCAATAGAAAATATTGCCTACAATTTACAACCGGAAGGCGTTAGCAGCATCTATCATGCAAAGAACGGATTGCATGTTTTTAAAAATGCAGGAGAAAGGGCAAGTGCAGGTAAGTGGAAAATTGCGCAAATATTATTTACCGTTCCTCCTGATGCAACTGCCGGGCAATTGAAGTTAACAGAGAAAAAAGCGGACTCAGTTTATGAACTTTTAAAAGCCGGAGCCGATTTTACAACGATGGTAAAACAATATAGCGAAGACAGGCTTACGGCACTTAGCAGTGGTGAATTGGCTGAGTTTGGTACTGGTAAATATGAAATGAATTTCGAAACCCATGTATTTGCCTTGCAACATGATGGAGACATATCAAAGCCATTTAATACAAGTTATGGATACCATATTATTAAACGACTTCAACAGCAGCCAATACCAACAGACAAAAGTGATGAAACATTCACCAATACTTTAAAACAACAGATAGAAAAAGATTCAAGAAGCAATGCTGGCAAAGAGAATTTTCTAAAAGACATTACAATAAAAACAGGCTACAAAAGAAATGCAGCTGTAAAAAATGCTGAACTTTTCCGGTATGCAGATAGTGTAACTGCAAATAATAAAGTTGGTAAATATGCAATAAACAATAAAGTAATTTTCTCCTTTTCAAAGGCAAGCAATAAAGGTGCAGACTGGTTAAACTTTGTGAAAGATTATAAATTAAATGCGGATGTTTATAAAGGAGAATCGAATGCGGCATTATTGGATAAATATATAGCTACGTCTGTTTTGGACTATTACAGGAAACATTTGGAAGAGTACAATGCGGATTTTAAATATCAGATGCAGGAGTTTAAGGAAGGCAATATGTTATTTGAAATAATGGAAAGAAATGTTTGGGGCAAAGCATCCTCAGACAGTATTGGGTTGCAAAAATATTACAATGCGCATAAGGAAAAATATCTTTGGGGCTCCAGCGCAGCGATTATATTGTTTAATTGTAATGATACGGCAGTAGCAAAAGAAGCGATAAGATCTTTAAAAAACGGTAAAAACTGGAATGAATTAACCACACAAAGTGAAGGAAAAATTCAATCAGATTCAGGACGGTATGAATTAGCACAGCTGCAATTACCAG
>JAYWAU010000333.1:0-4040 GCA_043782265.1 Ferruginibacter sp.
CACCCTGATGACACTTGGGCCTGCGTTAATAATTTTGATGCTGTTGGAAAAACCGTTAAACATCTTTGGAAAAATAATTATCGTCATTGGCCGTGTGCCCCTGTTCTTTTACCTGCTTCATCTTTATCTCATTCACCTGCTGGCCATCGTTGCGGTGGTTATCAGCGGCAGGCCGTGGACAGATATGATATTTATTACCGGCTTAAATGCAAAAGATGCTCCCTGGCTGAAAGGCTATGGATTTTCATTGGCACGTACTTATTTGGTTTGGATAATAGTGGTAGCCCTATTGTATCCATTGTGCAAATGGTACGACCAGTATAAAACAAATCATAAAGAAAAATGGTGGCTGAGTTATCTGTAAAATGTTCCTGCTGCTCTGTCTTATGAAAGAGAAAAATATTTTTTAAATACAAACCACCTGATAAAACAAACGACCTTTTAAATGAAAAAAACAAGATCATTTCCCCAGCCGATTCCCATCCTGATGGCCGTGATTGTGCTGGCGGCTATCAGCACCTGGCTATTACCGGCAGGGCAGTATAGCAAGCTTTCTGCTGTTGAAAAGAAGTTGTTTTCGATGACCACATCCGATGGAACTATTACATTGCCATTTACACAAAGAACACTCGACAGTCTTGGTCTAAGAATCTCTATTCAAAAATTTATCAACGGCGAAGTATTGAAACCGGTATCTGTTCCGGGTACCTACAAAAAACTGGACCGCAATCCACAGGGCTTTATCAATATACTCCAGGCACCCATCAAGGGAGTTTACGACAGCATCGACATCATTTTATTTGTACTCATCATCGGTGGTTTTATTTATGTTTTCAATGAAACCAAATCCATTGAAAAAGGCGTTGCTGCGCTGGCATATTCCATGAGAGGAAGGGAGCCGGTACTGATGATTATACTGATCCTGGTATTTGCTTTTGGAAGAGCTTCCTACGGCATGGAAGAAGAAGCACTGGCATTTTATCCGATTTTAGTTCCGCTTTTTCTTGCAGCCGGTTATGACCTGATTGTTCCCTTAGCGGTTATTTTTGGCGGTAATTCTGTAGGTGGTATCGCAGCTTTTTCCAATCCTTTCTCTACCATCATTGCTTCCAACGCTGCAGGCATTAACTGGATGGATGGTATCTACGAACGCCTGTTATTATTTGTATTGGCAACTATTTTGCTTACCTGGTATGTGTTACGTTATGCGGCCAGAGTAAAAAAAGATCCTGCTGCTTCGCTGGTGTATAAAATTGATGGCATTGTAAAAAATTCCTACGAAATAAATATCAGCAACGGGGTTGTTTCCGACAAGCTTGAATTAAAAACCAAGCTGTTGCTGATACTTTTTCTTTGCACATTTTTAACCATGATCGGAGGTGTGGTGTTTCTAAAATGGTGGACCCTTGAAATGTCTGCATTGCTGCTAGGTGCTTCCATTTTGGTAGCGATACTAGTAAAGATGAATGAAAAAATATTTATCCAGGCTTTTATAAAAGGAGCAGAGAATTTATTGGGCGTAGCTTTTATCATCGGTGTTGCAAGAGGTATTACCATTGTTTTAAATGATGGCCGGGTAAGTGATTCCATTTTATATTTTACTGCCAATGTAGTGAACCATATGCCGCCACCGGCTTTTATTTTATTGCTGCTGGTATTCTTTTTATTCTTTTCGCTGTTCATCAGTTCCACTTCGGGTATGGCAGTACTTACCATGCCCATTATGGGGGCTTTAGCTATTATCATAAATATCCCAGGTAATGAAATTGTAAACACTTATTTGTATGGTATGAATATCATGTTCTTATTATCTCCCACCAGCATGTTACTACCCTCGCTGGCATTGGTAAATGTAAGTCTGAAAGCCTGGTATAAATTTATTATGCCATTGGTGATCATCCTGTTTTTACTGTGTGCCATATTTTTGGTGGTGGGTATCTATTTATGATATTTTAAAAAATAAGGCGGTGAAATTTTAATATGTAAATAAAGTATGATGAAAAAAAAGGACCATGCATTAACATCAATAATTTCGCTGCTACTGTTTTGCTCAACAGTTTTAACAGCGCAGGTGCCAGTAAGAGAAGAACCCAGGCATCATCCTGTTTTACAAAATAAATATATCCGTCTGCTGGATGTTTGGTTACCTGCCGGAGATACTACCCTCTTTCATATTCATGCAATGCCTTCGCTTTTTGTGATCCTTAGCAATACGCTTACAGGATCACAAACACAAGACTCCGCATGGAGCAATAGTCAATCCAAAGCAGGCACCACCTGGTACCGTTCTTTTTCAGCGGATAAACTGGTACACCGAGTATGCAACGCAGACACAGTAATATTTCATGTGAATGACATTGAACTATTATCGCAATACAACACTACTCCTTCCAATAAAAAACCTTTACCTTTTCCTGTGGAATTTGAAAATGAAAAAGCTGTTGCCTACCGTCTAACAGTAAATGATTTCAATCAGCAAATCATTAAAAACAGGGGGCCAATGATTGCAGAATTAGTGGCGGGATCAGGGATTAAATTGCACGACACCAGCAACAATCAATCAAAGAAAATAAAGGCTGGTAAATATTTGTATATAGAACCCGGCACCAACTTTTATTTTTCAGCAACAGCAAATAAAGAAATTGAAATGGTGCTTTTTGAAATTAAATAGCCATCGTTTTATAAACGGGGATGATATAGACCCCAAAACAAAATTGTATAGTATCAAAATTAAATACCTAAATAAAAAATAAAAATGATAAGTTTAAAAGCACTCAATAGACCGAGAGTACTCCTGTTCTCAATCCTTGCAATATTATCACTGTATGTGTTGGTTGTGCAGGAGCTACTGTTTTTAATAGGAGCCGGGGCTGCTCATTTGGCCAGGTACAAATCTATGTCCTGGATACTGGTTCCGCATGGGATGTTGGGAATGATTGCGTTGGTAACAGGCCCGTTTCAATTTTCAACTACATTACGTAAAAACAATCTTACGTTACATAAAAAATTGGGTAAAATTTACATCATAGCTATTCTATTGGCTATGCCATTTGCTGTTATGCTCAATATTTATCATCCTATTCCCGGTGCCAAAATAACGTTTGCTTTTGAGAACATTATGCAGGCGTTGGTTTGGGCTACAACAGCAGCAATGGCATGGCTTGCAGCGTCAAGACGCCAAATAATAATTCATAAAATGTGGGCGGCCCGCAGTTATGGTGTAACCTTGGTATTTGTGTTATCAAGAATATACAACCCTCTGCAATTTTTTATGAAAAATCCAGACATCAATGACTTCGGCCATTTCCTATGGTTTTTGTTGGTATTTGCACTGGTTGTTCCTGATATGCTGGTTTTTAGTAAGGAATTATTTGGCGTAAGAAAAATACATACAAAATAAAAAAAACAAAAATTATTTAAATGAAATATTTACTAACTGCATCATTGCTTTTACTTTCATTCACAGTATGTAGTCAATCAAAAATTGCTGCAAATGAACAACGTTTACAAAACCGCATTTTCGAATTATCCCAATTTGGAAAAGACAGCAGTGGTAAGGGCTACAGGGTTGCCTATACAAAAGGCGACCAGGAAGGAAGAGCGTACTTTATTAACCTGATGAAAAAAGCAGCACTGGAAGTAACCATTGATTATGCAGGCAATATCATTGGTAAAAGAAAAGGAAAAAATACTGCACTAAAACCAATTGCTTTTGGTTCTCACATTGACATGGTTCCTGATGGTGGTAACTATGATGGTTGCGTTGGTTCCATTGGTGCACTGGAAATAATGGAAGTGCTGAATGAAAATAGTATTGTAACCGAACATCCGCTGGAAGTAATTATTTTTTCCAATGAAGAAGGAGGGCCGGTTGGAAGCATGGGGATGTCTGGAGGATTAACAGCAACAGGGTTAAAAGAAAAAAGCCAGAGTGGTTTAAGGATTGCAGATGGCATCAAAGCAATCGGTGGCAATGCTGACAGTATTCAATTTTGCGTACGCAGAAAAGGAGATATCAAAGCATTTTTAGAACTGCATAT
>JAYWAU010000334.1:0-11139 GCA_043782265.1 Ferruginibacter sp.
GGCTGGTGTAGATTTTGATACCTGGCTGGGGCCAGCACCGCTACGGAGTTTTAATACAGCAAGGTTTCATGGCTCCTGGCGCATGTTTTGGAACTATGGTGGCGGACTAATGACCGACTGGGGCGTACATTTAATTGATATGGCCTTGTGGGCAAAAAACATCACCGCTATGCCCGATATAATTACTGCTACGGGGGGTAATTTTGCTTACCCTGATCATGCACATGAAACTTTTGATACCATGAATGTGAGCTACCAGTTTAAAGACTACCTGATTAATTGGGAGCATACTGCTGGTACGCAAAATGGCCCTTATGGCCGCTTGTATGGCCTGGCATTTATTGGTAACGACGCCACCCTGGTAATAGATAGGGATAACTGGGAGTTGTTTCCGGAGTGGGACGATACAAATAAAAAAACAAAAGTGCCTAAAATGGAAAAGCAGTCAGGCATCGACTCTCATGATGTACACATGAAAAATTTTATTGATTGTATGAAGAGCCGTAAAGAACCAGCCTGCCCCATCGAAAACGGAAGCCTGGTAGCCAAATATGCACACGCTGCCAATATTGCATTACGCACACAATCGCAATTGAGTTGGGATAATGCCAACAATAATTTTGGCAACAATGCAGCAGCCAATGCATTGATTACACCTGCTTATCGTGCGCCATGGGTGTTGCCTGTTGTTTAATGTTGCAAGGGCTTTGTGCCACTATGCTTTATTTTGGACTTTAGCTCAATTTAATATTATACCACACAATTAATAAAATGATGAGTGGGTTTTTTGTTGTACCAGCTAAGAAGCAATGAGCATCATCGTTGTGTCACTCACTTGTACTGCATAACTATAGGAATCTTTAATTGTGTTGTAAATTAAAATACCAATTCATTTGTAATTTATCTAACAAAATATAATTCACTGTTTTACCCCCAGCGAAGTAGACTGTCAATTTAAAAAAATATTGTACCTGCTTAAATTAAATAAAAAAAACAGTACTGTCATCCATCTTTATTTGCATAGTTCAATTGCAACAAGTAATTGCCCAGGAAGCTAAATCAGCAGATACCGAAATATGGAAACCTGCACCTAAGGTGGTAACTACCTTTATATTAAATGCCCCGCCATCTGATGCAATTATATTGTTTGATTGTAAAAATTTGAATGAATGGAAATCGGTAAATGACAGTAATAAAACAGCAGGCTGGACAGTAGGCAGTGGCACTTTTACCGTAAAAAAAGGTACCTGCGATATCAGGACAAAAAGAGTTTTTACAAATTGTCAATTGCACCTTGAATGGAAAATACCGGCTAATATTATCGGCGAAGCCCAGGCAAGGGGCAATAGTGGCCTTTTTTTAGCCAGCCCTGATAATGGGCATGAAGGATATGAACTACAAATTTTAGATTGCTATAAAAATACTACTTATGCAAACGGGCAAACAGGAAGTATTTACAAACAAATAATACCACTTGCTAATGCGTGCAAAAAACCGAGTGAGTGGTAAACGTATGATAGCTTAACGGATAAATAGTTAGAAAAAAATTGGATGACCCCAAGGGGAATATGCTGTACAATTTCTGCATGCGGCCTTTTCTTTTTCAACTAGCTCTTTCCCCATGCAGCAGCATATTTACTGCATGATCAAAGGAACCTGCACGGATTACTTCACCGGCATTTACAAAAAATATTTCATCAGCATTTTTAATGGTGTTTAACCGGTGTGCAATAATAACACGGGTGGTGGTGGCAGGCAGCTTATTTAAAATATCCTGAAGTATTTGTTCGGTGATGGTATCAATGTTGGCAGTAGCTTCGTCTAATACCAGCAGGGCCGGGTTGCGTAGTACTGCACGCATAAAAGCAATGAGTTGTTTTTGTCCCAGGCTAATGCTTTCGCCGCCTGAACTAACAGGTGTATCAAGGCCTTTTTCAAAAATCAGCAGCAGGCTTTGTAAACCTGCATTATTGATAGTTTCTTCCAGCTGTTCATTTGTAAAATTTTTATATGCTTCGTTGCTGTATAAAATATTTTCTCTAACACTGCCGGTAAAAAGAAATGGCTCCTGTAAAATAAAACCAATCTTATGGGTAAGTTCCGCAGGCAGATAAGAGCGGATATCTTTGTTATCCAACAGTACCTGTCCTTCTACCGGATCGTACAGTCTTGCTATCAACGATGCAGTCGTGGTTTTACCGCCGCCCGTTGGGCCTACAAGAGCATAAGTTTTACCGGGCTCAAGGGTAAAATTTATATGGTGCAGTATTTCTTTTTCTTCATCATACCCAAAAGAAACGTTTCTAAATTCCATGATGGCAGTAGTATTTTCAACCGCAGCGACTGGTATAACAGGCAGGTTGCTTTCCATATTTAAAATATACGAAATCCTGTCCCAGCCGGCCATTGCCAATTGAAAGTTTGTCCACAAGGCAGCAAGCTGTCGTAAAGGGTTGTAAAAATTGGTAGCGTAAGAAAGATAACTTACCAGTAAACCTATTGAAAAATGTCCGGTCGAGATCAGGTAAATACCATAGGTTAACACAATCAATTGGGCAGTACTGGCAAAAAACCCATACACGGGTATAAAAACATTATTGGCAATGCCTGCACCAATTGAGGTAGTGTAGTTTTGGTTATTAGCTTCTTCAAAACGGTTCCTGAAATAATCTCTCCGGTTAAATGCAATAATCACTTTAAAATTATGCAGGCTTTCCTGTATCTCGGCACTAAGGCCGCCTGTACGTTGCAGGCTTAATGCATTTCTTTTCTTTATCCACGGAGTGCTTACTTTGGTAAAAATGAAAATTAACAAACCCGGCAACAGGGTAGCAATACCAAGCCTAAAGTTGATGACGAGTAAAAAAATACCGGCACCTGTCATGGTAGCAATAGTGCCAATAAACTGCATCAATGATTGCGAAAAGAACTGGTTTATTTTATCGGTATCATTATTAACCCTTGAGATAAGATCGCCTGCTTTATTTTGATTAAAAAAGGCCACAGGCAGCTCTTGTAATTTATTAAAAATGGTATTGCGGAGTTTAAATAACATTCTTTGACCAATACCACCCATTAGCCTTGTTTGCAGGTAACTTGCTACAAATGCTACCAGATACATACCAAGCAATATGCCCGCCCATACCAACACACCATGAAATTGTTTATGTACCAAGTAAGTGTCAATGGTGTAACCAATAATAAAGGGCCCCAGCAGGTTAAGCCCCGAGTTAGTAAGAATGGCAGCCAGTGCAAGCAAGAGATTTTTACGCTCTTCTGTTATCAGTTGCAGCAATTTTTTTAATGCACGCAGCGTAGATGTTTTTTGCTGCGTGGCGGCAATATCATTGAGGTTGTACTTCATAATTACTGGTACTCTGCTGTGAATTAAAAATCTGTATGTATTCAGGACTTTGTTTAATTAAATCGGCATGCATGCCGGTAGCAACAATTTCACCTTCCATCAAAACAATTATCTTGTCAAAATGCTCCACACTGGCTATTTTTTGCGTTACAGAAATAAGGGTAATGCCTGGATAATTATGATATAAATTTTTCAGTATCCTGTTTTCCGTGTTGGTATCCACTCTTGCTGTAAAATCGTCAAGCAATAATATTTTAGGATTGATGGCCAATGCCCTTGCCATCATAATGCGTTGTTTTTGTCCTCCTGAAAGACTGGTACCTCTTTCAGATACAATCGTATCCAGTTTTAGGGGAAGCGAATCAACAAACTCTTTTAACTCTGCTGTAGCAATGGCTTTGGCAAGTGATTCATCTGTAACCTTATCGCTGAATGCAATGTTTTCTCTAATGGTCATATTAAAGAGAATGCTATCTTGAAATACAAAACCAACCTGGCTATAAAAACTTTCTTTGTTATAGTCGTTACTATTGACCCCGTCAAATTCAACAGTGCCTTCAGCAGGTTTTATTAAACCGGTTAACAGGTAGAGCAACTGTGTCTTACCTGCCGCAGTAGGACCAATAACAGCCAGTGAAGTACCTGCTTTTACTGAAAAACTAATTTGCTTTAAAGCTGGCTTCTGTCCGTATGTTACCGATACATTTTTAAGTTCAATATTACCGTTTAAAGCCTCTTTTATAATACCGGTATCCGGCAACTCCGGTACTTCAAGCACTACGTTTATGCGCTGGTAGCTTGCAGTGGCCTGGGCTATTACATTGCTCATGAAACCGATTACCAGTATTGGGAAAATTAGTAAGGATAAATAACTGTTGAAGGCAGCAAAATCTCCTAATGACATACTGCCGTTTATTACAAAATGGCCACCCATGGTAAGTATGGCCAGCCCAGCCATGTTAGCAGTAAAGATGATAATAGGTATCAATCCTGCAAACAACCGTAAGATGCTTAAGCCAAGGTTTTTGGCCTGTGTATTGGCATCTAAAAATTTGGCGTATTCCAACTGCTGGGAGTTGATAACCCTAATGAGTGCTGCACCAAGAATACTTTCATTGATTACTTTGTTAAGCCTGTCAACTACCTGCCTGCTTTGTAAAAATATTGCCCTTACTTTCTTTAATACAAAAAAGAATGCCCCCCCAATAATGGGTACGATGGCAACAATAGCAAGGGCCAGTTTCCAATTGATGGTAAATAGCATAACACAGGCACCAATAATAATAATAACGGAAGAGGCAATAGATACAATGGCCTGCGATACAAATAATTTAATGGAATCTACATCAGCAGTTAAATTGGTTAATAATTTAGAAGGGTTGGCCTGCTCAATAAAAGCATGGCTCTGTGTAGATATTTTATAGGAAAGCCTTGAACGCAGGTCTCTTGCCACTTTTTCTGATGTGTATACCTGCACTATGCCCTGCAGGTAGGTAAAAATAAAAATAACAATGGCAGCTCCCAGGTAGCTGATCAATACTTTTTTCAAAACAAATTGTTTTGGCCAGGCATCAATCCCGTTAGCAATTATTTTGGGCAATAGCAGGTTAATGCCATTGCTTAGTAAGGCAAAAAAAATCAGGGCAAACACCATTTTTTTGTAAGGGGTAAGTAAGCTAATTATGCCGGGGCCCTTTTGTATAGCATTCGCAGATGAGCCTGCCTTTTTCTTCATGTTTGATTGTAGGTTAAATTATTGGGGATATTTTTTTATTAATATACAAGTTATTAATCAACTTAAAAATAAGGAAAATATCAGCAAGTAAAATCTCTTGCACAATTGTACTGCTTAACTTTCGGCTGGTGTTCACGTTTGCGGGCAATTACCAATCAAAAATTATTTGTAAATACCCGTACAGATGGCTTTTTGCAGAAATTAAATGAGCTGCTTGAACTAACCATTAAAAGAGCAAAACTATACCAGGATGCAGGTGCTGATGGCCTGTTTGTAACTGCTGTTGCTGATCCCGCCATCATCAAAGAAATCGCTTCGTCTACCACACTTCCCTTAAATATTGTTGGTTCGCCAAAGCTTGCTTCGTTTAAAATTTTGGCTGATTGCGGTGTAAAAAGAATTAGTATGGCGGTTCTTTTATTCAGGGCCGCTTATAATCAGTTAGACCATATCGCCAAAGCGGTTCAGGCAAATCAATCGCTTGAACCGTTGTTTTAGTCAATGATTATTGTTTGCTGAAAAGTTGTAGTAAAAAGCATTTTGGATATGCGCCAACAGAACGAACTAACAGCTCAAAAAAGCAGCCGTTAACTCCGATGAATAAAATTATGTTCCAAACTGTAGTGCAGACCTGGACATCGTTGTGTCACTCCCTTGTACTTATATATCTTTATTCAGCTTTTATCGAAGCGTAGATTAACGCACACTGTCCCGGCGGTGGTTTTCGCCAGTGAAATCTTTAAATTATAAATAGCCTGCGGTGAAACCCAGACGTTTAATGCACACACAACCATAAAGTACTAATTTCAATATGGAGAGTAATTAGATTTGCAGTGTGGGATACAAAAATTTCATGTTCTTTTACTCGCCGGGGTTTTACGAAAAGAGCATTTGATTTATGAGTGCCTGCTGTGAAAACTGCCGTAACACAAACTAATTATCGCTCCGTAGAACGCAACGTCGCTGGCTAACGCACTGGCTCGGGAGGAGATGTTGCTGCGAAGAAGTTGGAAATATTAATGCACCAATAATTTTTCAATAAAAATTTAATGTAAATTGTTGTACCCCTGGCACTGCATGACTCAAAGCCCGGAACAACTTATCTGTATGATGTACTCCATATTAAATTACCAGCAGGAAGCCAGCATGAAATTTAAAATAATAATAAGCCTGGTATTTAGCAGTTTCTTTTTTATCAACTGTAGTAAAGAACCAGGAACTGTAAAAAAAGGAACTGACGTTTATGTGTGCGGTTATGCAAATTTAACCGATGCTGTTTATTGGAAAAACGGGGTAATGACAACATTGGGTATGGCCTTTAATACAACAGATATGGACGTGGCAGGTTCAGATGTATATGTTGCCGGAAACATCGGTTATGCACTTCCAGCCGGGGGCGCTAACGCTGCTGTTTACTGGAAAAATGGCAGTATGATCCGGTTGGGAAATGATCCCTCTTATGTGAATGCAATTACCGTTTCAGGAAGCGATGTATATGCCTGCGGCCAGGCATGGGTAAACAATGACTACGTTGCGGTTTACTGGAAAAACGGTTCGATCCGGCCATTGAGTACTATTGCAGGTTCCAGTGCAAATGCCATCAGGGTTTCAAACAACGATGTATATGTAGCAGGCAACGCCGGGCCAAACAATGCAATGGCTGTGTACTGGAAGAATGCAACCCAAATAGCACTTGAAGCCGGTTATGCAAATGCAATCGCAGTTGTTGGCTCTGATGTATACGTTGCGGGCGGAGCAGGACAAAATTATCCGGGGGCGGTGTATTGGAAAAACGGCTTGAAGGTAAATCTTAATGACCCCACGGTTGATACAATTGTTGAACGTACATCCGCTACCAGCATTGCTGTTGCTGGTACAGACGTTTATGTGAGCGGATACCTTAATAATATTTTTGCAGTATACTGGAAAAATGGCACCAGGAGCAGCTTAAATAATCCGGCTAATTATATGAACATATCAAACAATAAAAACTCAATTGTTGTCAACGATACCGATGTTTATATTTCTTTCAATACAGCCGATTATTGGCACAACGGTAAAATCATTCATGCAGGAAATGGATACGCAAGTGCTATCGTTATCAGACCATAATTGCAAGCTCAAAAAATCAGCCGGTAACCATAAGAAAATTCGACTGCCTCACTCAAAGAAGCGTAGATTAACGCACACTGTCCCGGCGGTGGTTTTCGTCAGTGAAATCTTTAAATTATAAAATAGCCTGCGTCGAAACCCCACGTTTAACGCACCCACAACCATCATGTACTAATTTCAATATGGAGAGTAATTAGATTTGCAGTGTGGGACAAAAATTTCATGTTCTTTTATTCGCCGGGGTTTTACGAAAAGAGCATTGATTTATGAGTGCCTACAGTGAAAACTGCCGTAACATAAACTAATTATCGCTCCGTAGACCGCAACGTTCCCTGGCTAACGCACTGGCTCGGGAGGAGATGTTGCTGCGAAGGGAAATTTCGGAAGTTTCTTTCGTTCCTGTTTATTTTTCTTGGTCTTCAAACTTTCCATTGATACCATTCAGGGCAGCATGAAATTTTGCAACATAACCATCCTCTACTCCATATTCACTAAATTTCTTTATAGCCCAGTCGAACACAGTTATTCCATACCCTGTATTTGTGTGAACAATAATAGAATGAAAATAAGGATGAGAATAAAGCCAGTCAAAACCATCCATTTGATTAAACAGGTGGCCCAGCATAACTCCGAACTCACAAACCGTCACAACAAGGATTTGAAAAATCGGCGGGATCGCTTTCTTTTATTAAGGCTGCAATTTTTGCTCTGTCATAATATTTATCAACAGCATCCAGAACACTAAAGTCAAGTTTATCCGAAACAATTATGTTTTGAAAATCTGCCAATGCAGCATCTACCATTGTGGAATTGATAAACTGTTTTCTATTTTCTACACCTTCAGCATCCAAATATTGGATTTCGTCAAAGTGCAGCGGTTCACCTTCATAGGCGGCAATTTGATACATATCAGGCCTGGTCATTTCAGGTCTTTCATTTTCCGCATACCAGGGGCTGAAAAACTTTTTAAACAGCATATCGCATCCGGGTAATTTCTTTTTAAATAATTCTAACATAATTATGAAGCATTTCTAAATAAAGTAAAACATAAATTTTTAAAAAATTGAAATAGATAAATAATAATGACTCCCGGGCTGCGATCTTTTCTCCAACCCTGTCGGAATAGAAAGGCTCCCTACTGATACATTGGGTATAGGGCTGTTTACAGTAAAACGATTATTTAGTACGGTAAAATAGTTATTTCATTCAAATAATACAGTAAAACGATTATGAGTAGTGGAGATCAGGGCAAACCAATGACAGAATTAAACAATGCTGATGAGATAAAAATAACTGGCCTAAACATCATTTAAAATTCCTCCCCCCATGAAAAATCTTTTCCTGTGCAACTTCCTTTGGCTGCGATCTTTTATCGGGGTTAGAAGGAATAGATTTTTCATCCGGGTAAGCCAGTGTTAACAGCGGCAGGTTTTCATTATTGGCTGGGGTAAGCGTTCTTAACAACGAAGAAAAATTATAACAATTTTTTACGATCACATGGATCACTTCGCCTTCAATTTGCAATTTACCTTCCACCATAATCAACCGGGATTGTAAAATTTCTTTTCTGAATTTTTCAAAGAGTTTTTCAAATATTACCAGGTTGGCAAAGCCTGTTTCATCTTCAATCGTCATAAAGCAAATACCAGCAGCAGTGCCGGGCCGTTGCCGTACCAGTACAAGCCCAGCAACTTTTACCAAAGCACCATCTTTAAGGGTAGGTAATTGTGCCGTGGACAGGATGTGCAACTGCTCCAGTTTTTCTCTTATGAAACTTACAGGATGTGCTTTTAAAGAAAGAGATGTAGCCGCATAATCATGCACCACATGTTCGGAGTTGGTCATGATGGGCAATGATATATTTTCACCTGCAGCATCGGCTGCCTGCTGGCCTTTAAACATTTCAATTGGCCGGTCTTTGGTAGATACTTCCCATAAGGCTTCCCTGCGGTCAAGGCCAAGGGAACGGAAAGCATCTGCATCCGCCAATCTTTCCAGTGCAGCTTCAGGCACCGCGATGTCACGAAGTTCATTGATGTTGCTGTAGTCTTTTTTTCTGCCTGCTATCAATAGGTCCATATCATCCTGCCGCAAACCTTTTACCTGTCTAAAGCCCAACCTCAGTGAAACCTCACCCCCTGCCCCCTCTCCTTTTGGAGAGGGGTTCCTTTCCAGTTGAGTGTCCCAAACAGAATAATTGATATCAACCGGTGTTATAACGACGCCATGTTTTTTGGCATCGCCAATCAATTGCGCAGGCTGATAAAACCCCATGGGCATGCTGTTTAAAATAGCACAGCAAAACACATCCGGGTAATACCATTTTATCCAGCTACTTACATACACCAGCAACGCAAAACTGGCGGCATGACTTTCCGGAAAACCATAACTGCCAAAGCCTTCCAGTTGTTTAAATACCCGCTTTGCATACTCCAGTGTGTAGCCGTTTTTCATCATGCCTTTGATCAGCTTTTCTTCGTATTGCGTCACCAGGCCTTTTGCTTTAAAAGTGGCCATGCTGCGGCGCAATCCGTCTGCTTCGGCTGGGGTAAAACCTGCGGCCACAATAGCAATCTTCATGGCCTGTTCCTGGAACAGGGGAACACCGAGTGTGCGGCCTAAAATATCTTCCAGTTCTTTGGATGGATATACAACGGGCTCTTCGCCATTGCGGCGGCGCAAATATGGATGCACCATATCACCCTGTATCGGTCCAGGCCTTACGATGGCTACTTCAATCACCAGGTCGTAAAAGGTACGTGGCTTCAGTCTTGGTAACATGCTTTGCTGCGCCCTGCTCTCAATTTGAAATACACCGATCGTATCTGCATGGCATATCATTTCGTACACCGCCGGATCATCCTGTGGGATATTCGCCAGTGTCAGGTCAAGATTGTAATGCTGTTTCGCCAAATCAAATGCCTTGCGGATGCAGGTAAGCATACCCAATGCCAGCACATCTATTTTCATAAAGCCTAGTGCATCTATATCATCCTTGTTCCATTCAATGCAGGTGCGGTTGTCCATACGTGCATTCAGTATCGGCACAAGGTCGCTCAGTTTGCCACGGGTTATTACAAAGCCCCCTGTATGCTGACCTAACTGCCGTGGAAATCCCATAAACTCCCGGGTAAGCTGCAACACTTTTTTAAGATGCTGATCACCCGGGTTCATACCTTGCTCGGATAGCCGCTTGCCTTCAAACCATTCATCGGTAAATTCCCAGATAGAACCCGATAAACGGTTGATGGTATCCACCGACAATCCCATGGCTTTGCCTACATCCCTGATAGCCCCTTTCTGGTGTTGCTGTGTAACGGTGGCAATGATCGCAGCCCTGTCACGTCCGTACTTCTGGTAGATGTACTGAATCACTTCTTCCCGGCGCTCATGTTCAAAATCCACATCAATATCAGGTGGTTCGTTTCTTGCCGAAGAAATAAATCGCTCGAACAATAAATCAAATTTGGAGGGATCAACGGAAGTGATACCAAGGCAATAACAAACTGTTGAATTGGCGGCAGAGCCACGGCCCTGGCATAAAATTTTTTGTGCTCTTGCATACCTTACAATATCATAAACGGTGAGAAAATAAGCCGCATAATTCATCTCTTCAATAAACTTCAGTTCATACTTAACAGCGGCGATTGTTTTTTCCGGAAGCTGATCGCCATAACGTTCTTTAGCGCCCTGCCAGGCAAGAAAGGTGAGTTCTTCCTGTGGTGTTCTTCCTTCCGTGGTGATCTCTTCAGGATATTCATATTTTAATTCATCCAGCGAGAAATGGCAGGCATTTGTAATTTCATGTGTACGCAGTACCGCATCGGGATATTGGCGGAAAAGCCGAAGCATTTCTTCGTTTGGCTTTAAATATCTTTCAGCGTTTGGATGTAACCGGAAGCCTGCGGTATAAATGGTACATTTTTCC